>DATKFT010000860.1:0-6462 GCA_035544335.1 Pseudorhodoferax sp. | reverse complement strand
GTACCGGCGCAGGATGCCCTCGGGGTCGGGGATGCGCACCAGCTTGAGCAGCTCGAGCACGCGCTTGCGCGTGGCCTCGCCCGCACCGTCGCCGTGCGCAACGAAGACCTCGCCGATCTGGTCGCCGATCGTGTAGCAGGGGTTCAGCGCCGACAGCGGCTCCTGGAAGATCATGGAGATGCGGCGCCCGCGGATCTCGCGCATCTTGGCATCGGCGACGGTGGCCAGGTCCATGCCGTCGAACAGCACCTGGCCGCCCGTCACGCGGCCGGCCTGCGGATCGATGAGGCGCAGCAGGGACAGCGCGGTCACGCTCTTGCCCGAGCCCGACTCGCCGACCAGGCCCAGGATCTCGCCGCGCCGCAGCGAGAAGGACACGCCATCGACGGCGCGCCGTGCGTTGGCGCCGCGGCCGAACTCGGTGACGAGCTCGCGCACGTCCAGCACCGTGTCACTGCGCACTGGAGTACCTTGGGGTGGACCGGCGGTGCTCATGTCTGCACCCCGCGCAGGCGTGGATCGAGGATGTCGCGCAGCGCGTCGCCGAGCAGGTTGAAGCCGATCAAGGTCATGGTCAGCATGAGGCCCGGGAAGGTCGTGAGCCAGGGTGCGCCCAGGATGTTGCTGCGGCCTTCGGAGAGCATGTTGCCCCACGAGGGCTCGGGCGGCGTGACGCCCACGCCCAGGAAGGACAGGCCGGCTTCGATCAGGATCGCGTCGGCCATGAAGACCGTGCAGGTGACGATGATCTGGGCCGTGGCGTTGGGCAGCAGATGGCGCACGATGATGCGGTAGGGCGTCTGGCCCGAGGCGCGCGCGGCTTCCACGTAGTCGAGTTCGCGCAGCGCCATGGTTTCGGCGCGCACCACGCGTGCGAAGCGGGGCACGAACAGCAGGCTGATCGTGAGGATCAGGTTCATGAGGCTGGGGCCCAGTGCCGCCACCAGCGCCAGCGCCAGCACCACGATGGGAAAGCTCAGCAGCACGTCGATGGGCCGCATCAGCACCACGTCGACCCAGCCGCGGAAGAAGCCGGCGACCAGGCCGATCGCCGAGCCGATCACGCAGCCGATGGCCACGCTGGCAAAGCCGATCATCAGCGAGGGGCGGGCACCCCAGACCATGCGCGAGAGGATGTCGCGGCCGAAGAAGTCGGTGCCCAGCCAGTTGGCGGCCGAGGGCGGCATCACGCTGACCGCGGGATCGAGGGCCAGCGGATCGAAGGGTGCCAGCAGCGGCGCGAACAGCGCCGTGAGCAGGATCAGAAGGACCAGCGCAGCGCCGGCCAGAGCCTTGGGGCTCTTGAGGAATGGGGACATGGGAGCCTCAGACGCGGATGCGCGGATTCAACGCACCGTAGAGCGCATCGGTCAGGAAGTTCGTCAGGATGAACAGGCCGGCGAAGACCGCGACCGCGGCCTGCACCTGGGGGTAGTCGCGCTGCAGGATGGCGTCCCAGATCATGGTGCCCACGCCGGGCCGTGCGAACACCACCTCGACGATCACCGCGCCGCCCAGCAGTTGGCCGATCGTGAGGCCCAGCACCGTGATGACCGACAGCAGCGCGTTGCGCAGCGCATGGCGCACGACCACCACATGTTCGGGCAGGCCCTTGGCGCGCGCGGTGCGCACGTAGTCGCGGCTCAGCGTCTCCAGCATGCTGGAGCGCGTGAGCCGCGTCGACAGGCCCAGGAAGCCGGCCGCCAGCGTGGCGGCGGGCAGCGCGATGTGGTGCAGCTGCGCGAGCAGGCCACCACCGTCGGCACCGCCGTAGATCGGGAACCAGTCCAGCCAGTACGAGAACACCAGCAGCAAGATGAGGCCCAGCCAGAACTGGGGCATGGACATCAGCAGGAACACCGCCACCGAGACGCTGTAGTCGACCCAGCTGTCGCGCTTGACCGCGCTGATGGTGCCGGCCGGGATGCTGACCACGACGACCAGCGTGATGGCGGCCGCGCACAGCATCAGCGTGGAGGGCAGGGCCTCCAGCACGCGGCCCAGCGCCGGCGTCTTGGTCGTGATCGAGTTGCCCCAGTCGCCGCGCAGGAAGTCGGCCATGAAGTGCCCGTACTGCACGAGCAGGGAGCGGTCCAGGCCGAGCTGCTGGCGCATGCGCTCGAGGTCGGCGCCGGTCGCGTCGGCGCCCAGCATGGCCTGCGCCGGATCGCCCGGGATCATGCGCAGGATCAGGAACAGCACGGTGATGGCGCCGAGCAGCGTCGGCACCGCCTGCAGCAGGAAACGCAGTACGAACTTCATGCGCGCGCAGGCTTACTTCTGGACGTACGCCGTTTCGAGCAGCGGCGCGTTCTCGGGCACGCGGTAGGGCCCCAGGCCCTTGACGTACTTCTGCACCACATGGGTGTTGAGCTCCAGCGTGATCGGGATCGAGGGGCTGTCCTCGGCGATGCGCTGGATCGCTTCGGTGTAGAGCGCGGCGCGCTGTTTGTCGTCGAAGGTCACGCGGGCCTTGTCGATCAGCTCGTCGATGCCGCCGTAGAACGCGCAGTTCGTGCCCTTGGGCGGCTGGTTGCTCGAGTGGTAGCTCGAGAACAGGAAGGCGTCCGCGGTCGGTGCGCGGAAATGTGCGTTCCAGATCAGGTCGTGCTCGCCCTGGCCCAGCGCGCGGAACCAGGTCGGCCGGTCGATCATCTTGAGCGCCAGCGTGATGCCTGCGGCCTTGAGCTGGGCCTGCAGCATCACGGCCTCGCGCTGGTAGTCGGTCGGGATCGTCAGCGTGCAGGCGAGGTTGGGCAGGCCGGCATCGGCCAGCATCTTGCGCGCCTTGGCCGGGTCGTGATCGTAGCGGCGCACGCTCTCGGTGTAGCCCTCGACGCCGGGCGGCACCACGGTGTCGATGACACGGCCGCGCTGCGCGTAGACCGCCTGCACGATGGCCTTCTTGTCGATCGCGTGCTGGAAGGCCTGGCGCACTTCCTTGCGGTCGAACGGCGCCTTGGCCGTGTTGAAGGTCAGCAGGAACAGGCCGGTGGAGACATCGGAGACCTTCACGTCGGCCTTGGGGTTGCGCGCGTAGCGGTCGATGTTCTCGCGTTCCTTGACGGCCACGATGTCGAGCTGGCCACGGTCGAACGCCAGCGTGGCGGTGCTGGATTCGCGGATGATCTTGAACGAGATGCGCTCGAGCTTGGGCTTGGGACCGAAGTACTCTTCGTTGCGCTTGAGCACGACCTCCTGGTCGAGCACGGCCTTCTCGACCACGAAGGGGCCGGTGCCGATGATCTGCTTGGCGTAGTCGGCGCCCTGCGCCTTGGCCGCGGCCTCGCTCATCAGGAAGCCACCGCGGAAGGTGGCCATGGCATGCGGGAACACGGCCGAAGGCGCCTTCAGCGTGAACTTCACGGTGTGGTCGTCGACCACCTCGACCGAGGCGATCTCCTGCAGCTGGCCTGCGTTGCGCGACTTGGTCTCGGGGTTCAGGATGCGCTCGACCGACCACTTCACGTCGCGCGCGGTGAAGGGGCCGAAGCCGCCATGCCATTTCACGTCCTGGCGCAGCTTGAAGACATAGACCTTGCCGCCTTCGCGCACCTGAAAGCCCGTCGCGAGATCGGGCACCAGGTCGAACTTCGGCCCCGGGACATAGCGCATCAGTGCATTGCTGATCAGGATCGCGATGCGGCCTTCGTCGCCGGCCGAGGTCTGGTGCGCGGGGTCGAGCGAGTTCAGCGCATTGCTCTGGATGCGCAGGTGCTGCTCGTCGGCCGCGGCGGCGTTCCAGGCGGGAAGGCCGGTGGCGGCAACGGCCGCCGAGGCCTTGAGGATGTCTCTGCGATGGATGTTGTGCATGTCTGTCTCCGTTGTTCTATGGATGGGTTTGAGAATTGGTAAGTGTAGTTACTAAATAGAGCGTAGTGATCCCCAGCCTGCCTGTCAAGGCGAGCGCATTCCTAGTTCGGAGGGGCTGGGCGTGCGCGCACGCCCTTCTTCGGCCGTTCCAGCGGGCCCAGGTCTTCTTCCACGCCCATCATCTTGCGCAGCAGCGTGAGCAAGGTTTTCTGGTCGGCGGGCGACAGCCGCGCGAGCAGCGTCTTTTGGGCCTGCCGCACGGTCTGCTGCATCTCCACGAGCAGGGCCGTGCCCTCGTCGCTCAGGAAGAGGGCGCGCGCGCGCCCGTCGTGCGCGGACTGCTCGCGGCGTACCAGGCCGCGGCCGACCAGGCGCGTGACGATGCTGCCCGTGGTGACCTTGTCGAGCGCGATCAGACCGGCCAAGGTGACCTGGTCCACGCCCGGGTGCTTGAACAGCGCGGTCATCACCACGTGCTGCGGCGCCGTGATGGAGTAGGGCGCGGCATTGGTCTCGAAGATCGCCACCGACATCTGATGTGCACGGCGGATCAGATGTCCGGGTTTCTCCAGCAGATCTGCGATGACTTGCGATCTTTTCTTCATGGGGATGTCTGTGCTTTCGACGCCGCTTGGGAACTGCGGAGTCTGCCAGAAGCCATCTGCGCGGCCGCATCGGTGGCGCTGAAGAACAGTGCATCAGGGGCGGTCCTGCACGTGGGCGGCGTTGCCGAGCAGGGGCTGCACGAACGCCGCGAGAAACTGCGACAGCGGCGATGCGTGGGGATCGCCGCAACCCAGATGGAAGACCTGCGTGAAGTGGTTGTGCCCGGGCACGATGCAGAACGCCGGCATGCGTCCACGCCGCGCGGTCGTGCGCGCGAGCAGCGCCATCGCCTGCGCATGGAATTCGTCGGGGTCGTGCTCGGCGACGGTCAGCAGCAGTGGCAGCTCGCAGGCGGTCAGGCCGTCCACCGACGATTGCAGGGCGTGGGCATCGGGGTCGCTGCCGTAGTACGACTGCACCGACGGACGCTGGGACATCGCGGGGATGTCGTAGATGCCCGACAGCAGCACCACGCCGCGCAGGGGCTGGCGGTCCGCCCCCTGCTGGCCGTGGCCCGCGATGTAGCTGGCCACATGGGCCGCGCCGGCGGAATGGCCGGCCAAGATGGTGCGCGTGGCGTCGATGCCCAGGCGCTCTGCGTGGACGGCCAGCCAGTCGATGGCACGGCCGATGTCATCGGCAGCCGAAGGCCAGCCATGCGTGGGCGCCAGGCGGTAGTTGATCTGGATGCCAGCCATGCCCTGGGACATGGCCCAGCGGGCGACGTTGTCGTACAGGTGGCTGCCGGCGCGGTGCTTGTCGCCGCCCGTGAAGCCACCGCCGTGCACGAACAGGAACACGGCGGGCGGCGAGCCATGTGCCGAGGCAGGCGGCAGGAACAGGTCGAGGCGGTGCCGTTCGTGCGCACCATAGGCCAGGTCGCGCAGCACCTGCGTGCCGGGCGGCAGGGCATGCCGCGCCGCATCGGCCCACAGCGCTTCGCTCGCCGCCACGGCTTGGGGCGTCAGCGCGCGGCCAATGGCCAACAGCTGCTGCCGCAGGCGGGTGGATTGGTTCATGGCAAGACCCCAGGCGGACTGCTCTTGACAGTGTTCGAAGACATCGGTTTAAATTATAAACATAGACATCTATGTAATTTCAAGCCCGACGCCGGATCCCGGCTTCGGGCAGGCTGCAAGGAGCCATGCACATGAGAGCAAGCCGTCCCTACATCGTCGCCATCGGCGGCACGACCCGCCAGGGCTCTTCCACCGAGCGCGCGCTGCGCCATGCGCTGGCGTCGATCGACGCCGACAGCGTGCTGCTGTGCGGTGCCGACCTCGACCTGCCGCTGTACGCGCCGCACAACCCGGTGCGCACGCCCGCGGTGGACCGCCTGCTGTGCGAGCTGCGCCGCGCCGATGGCGTGCTGCTCGGTTCGCCGGGCTACCACGGCGGCATGTCGGGCGTGATCAAGAACGTGCTCGACCACACCGAGCACATGCGCGACGACGAGCGGCCCTACCTGAGCCGCCGCGCCGTCGGCTGCATCGCGACCGCCAACGGCTGGCAGGCCGCCGTGATGACCTTGAGCGCGATGCGCGATGTCGTGCACGCGCTGCGCGGCTGGCCCACGCCGCTCGGCGTCTGCGTGGCCGGCAACGATCCGGCTTTCGCACCGGACGGCCGCTGCCTGTCGCCCCAGGTCGATGCGCAGCTGTCGACGATGGCGCGCGAGGTCGTCGAATTTGCCATGCTGCAGCGCGCCGAACAGGCCGAGGCGCTGCTTTGAACCCACACCAACGAGGAGCACCATCCATGAGCACCCCCCCCTCCCACTCTCCGACCGTGCTGCTGTTGCACGGCTCCGACGGCAACGAAAGCCTGCTGCCCCTGCAGCAGGCGCTCGGCGCCCAGGCGCGCTGCCTGCTGCCCGTGCACCCGGGCTTCGGCGGCCAGGCCGTGCCATCCTGGCTCGACAACGTGGCCGACCTCGCGAACTTCTACCTCGAATTCATCGCGCAGCAAGGGCTGACCGACGTGCACCTGGTCGGTGTCGACCTGGGCGGCTGGATCGCGGCTGACATGGCGGTGCGCAACGGC
>DATKFT010000859.1:0-3801 GCA_035544335.1 Pseudorhodoferax sp. | reverse complement strand
CCAGCATGCCAAGTTCATGGCCTGCTGCGCCTCGGCCTCGCCACCGCTGCCCGAGGCGCAGGCGCTGGCGCTGGCCGCGCTGCTGCAGCAGCTGGACCGTCTCGACGATGTGCGGCGCCTGCTGCCACTGATGGCGCCTGGGGCCTGAGCCCGCGGCCTGGCTCAGGCGGTGCGGGGCTTGACCCGGGCCGCCGCCTGCTTGGCGTTCACACGGGCCTGCTCCACGTCGGCATCACGCGCGAGCAGCACGCCCATGCGGCGCTTCACGAAGCTCTCGGGCTTGCCGAACAGCCGGATCTCGGTACCCGGCACGCGCAGGGCCTCGTTCACGCCGTCGAACACGATGCCCTGGGCGTCCACGCCGCCATAGACCACGGCGCTCGCGCCCGGGGTCTGGAGGCTGGTGTCCACGGGCAGGCCCAGGATGGCGCGCGCGTGCAGCTCGAACTCGTTCTGCCACTGCGTGACCATGGTCACCATGCCGGTGTCGTGCGGGCGCGGGCTCACTTCGCTGAACCAGACCTGCTCGCCCTTCACGAACAGCTCCACGCCGAACAGGCCCAGGCCCGCGGGCTGGCCGTCCAGGCCGCGGCCCAGGTCGTCGGTCACGGCCTTGGCGATGGCGCGGGCCTTCTCGAGCGCAGCGGGGTGCATGGGGTGCGGCTGCCAGCTCTCCACGTAGTCGCCACCGACCTGCACATGGCCGATGGGCTCGCAGAAGTGGGTCTGCACGCTGCCGTCGGCGGCGCGTGCGCGCACGGTCAGCAAGGTGATCTCGTAGTCGAAAGCGATGAAGCCTTCGACGATCACGCGGCCATGGCTCACGCGGCCACCGGCCATCGCATAGTCCCAGGCCTTGCGCACGTCGGCCGGGCCGTCGATCTTGCTCTGGCCCTTGCCCGAGCTGCTCATGACGGGCTTGACGACGCAGGGATAGCCCACCCCCGGTTTCCCGTTCTCGCCATCGATGGCGGCCTGCAGTTCGGCCAGCGAGTCGCAGAACTTGTACGGGCTCGTGGCCAGGCCCAGGGTCTCGGCCGCGAGGCGCCGGATGCCCTCGCGGTCCATGGTCAGCCGCGCGGCGCGCGCCGTGGGCACCACGCGCACGGTGCCGGCCGCTTCGAGTTCGGCCAGCGCTGGCGTGGCGATGGCCTCGATCTCGGGCACGACCCAGTCCGGCTTCTCCTTCTCGATCAGCGCCTTGAGCGCGGCCGGGTCGCTCATCGCGATCGTGTGGGCCCGGTGCGCGACCTGCTGGCCCGGCGCGTGCGCGTAGCGGTCCACGGCGATGGTCTCCACACCCAGGCGCTGCAACGCGATCAGCACCTCCTTGCCGAGTTCGCCGGAGCCCAGCAGCATGACGCGCGTGGCGCTGGGGGACAAAGGGGTGCCGAGGGTGGTCATGGTGGTCGGATCGGGCTGGACGGAGCCTGTGATTATCAGTCCAGCCTGGCGCCCGAGGCCTTGACCGCCGCCGCCCAGCGCGGCATCTCGCCGGCCAGGAACCTGGCGAAATCCGCGCTGCCCAGGAAGGCCGGATCGGCGCCCTGGGCCACCATGCGGCTCTTGACCTCGGGGTTGTTGAGGACCTGCCCGAAGGCCTCGCTGAGCTTGGCCGTGACATCGGCCGGCAGCCCGGCCGGCGCCAGGAAGCCGTAGAAGCCCACGACCTCGAAGCCCTTGAAGCCGGACTCGATGACCGTGGGCACATCGGGCAGCGCCGGGTTGCGCTCGCGGCTGGTCACGGCCAGCGCACGCACCTTGCCCTGCTTGTGGTAGGCCGCGGCCTGCGGAATGGACTCGGCCATGAACTGCACCTGGCCGGCCATGAGGTCGGTGAAGGCCGGCGCGCTGCCGCGGTAGGGGATGTGGACCATGAACAGCCCCGCGGCGTTCTTGAACATCTCGGGCACGAGGTGGCTGATGCCGCCGTTGCCGGCCGAGCCGTAGTTGACCTGGCCCGGCTTGGCTTTGGCGTAGTCGGCGAACTCCTTGAGCGTCGCGACCGGCAGCTTGGGCGTGACCAGCAGCGCGAGCGGCTGCATGGCCGTGCGCGCGATCGGCGTGAAGTCCTTCAGCGTCGCGTAGGGCAGGCGGCTGTAGAGCGCGGGGTTGATGACCATCACGCCCGTGTTGGCCAGCATCAGCGTGTAGCCGTCGGGCGCGGCCTTCATGACGTCCTGCGCGCCCACGGTGCCGCCGGCACCGGACTTGTAGTCGACCACGATGGGCTGGCCCAGCTGGGCCTGCAGCTTCTCGGCCAGGAGGCGCGCGTGCTGGTCCAGCGGGCCGCCGGCCGGAAAGCCGATGACGATGCGGATGGGTTTTTCCGGGAAGGCGGCCTGGGCTGTCGCGGCCAGCAGGACGAGGGCCGTGGCGGCCAGATGGCGAAGTCGCATGGCAGGTCTCCTGGAGGAATCGGTTGTGCCGGCATCATCGCAGGCCTGCGCGCCGCGCGGAACCCGGCCCGCCCGCAGCACGCCAGGCTGCAGCGGCCCCGCGCCGGGCGATCAGGCGCGCCGCGCGCAGCCCCCCGCCGCACCGTCCGCAGCGTCCCCGCCAGCCACGCCGGCCAGCGGCAGCCACACGGTGACGCGCAGGCCCCGGCCGTCGGCCATGGTGCTGTCCAGCGCGATGCGCCCGCCATGGCGCTCGACCACCGAGCGCACGATCGCCAGGCCCAGCCCGCTGCCGGTCTGCGTCTGGTCGGGGTCGCGGAAGAAGCGGTCGAACACGCGCGCGCGCAGAATGGGCGCGATGCCGGGCCCCCGGTCTTCCACGCTCAGCACGGCATGGCTGCCGCTGCGCGCGAGCTGCACCATGACCATGCCGGCCCTGGGGCTGTACTTGGTGGCGTTCTCGACCAGGTTGTCGACCATCGAGGTCAGGCCTTCGCGCTCGCCGGTCACGCACAGCGCGGACCCGGCCACCTCGAGCGCGAGCTCCACGCCGCTGGCCTCGGCCAGCCCCGACAGTGCGGCGAGCCGGTCCTGCAACAGCGCATCGAGCGCCAAGGTCTCGTGCACCACGGCATGCGCATCGGCGCTGCTGCGCATGAGCCGCAGCAACTGGCCCACGAGCCGCGTCGCACGGTCGTTGCTGCGCGAAACGCCCTGCAGCAGCTCGCTCTGGCGCGCCGTGAGCTCGGGCTGCGCGAGCAAGGCCTCCACGTTCACGCGCATGGCCGCGATCGGCGTGCGCAGCTCGTGCGCTGCATCGGCGATGAAATTGCGCTCGCGCGCGGCGCTGTCGCACAGGCGGTGCATGAGGCCGTTGACGCTGTCCACGAGCGGGCGCAGCTCCTGGTGGCGTGGCACGAAGGCCAGCGGCGTGAGGTCCTGCGGGCCACGCGCGGCGATCTCGCGGCCCACCTCGCGCCAGGGGCGCAGCACCAGGCGGATCGACAGCCAGGCGGGCAGCAGCAGCAGGGGCGTGCAGATGACCAGGGGCATCAGGTAGTAGCCGTGGGAGTTGAAGGTCATGAGCAGTTGCTTGGCATCGGCCGGCATGGCGAGCATCACGCGCGTGTCCGAATGCTCGGACTGCCGCGTGCTCGCGCGCCAGCGCTTGTCCTGCGCGAGCAGGGTCTCGACCGTGTTGAGCCGGCTGTTGCGCAGCTCGGCGGGCACGTCGTCGGCGTGGTAGATCAGGTGCCCCGCCTGCCAGACCAGCAGGCGGGGCAGGATCGGAGAGTCGCTGGTCTCGCCGACCTCGTGCTCGTCGCTGTAGGCCTCGCGCAGGGCGCGTTCCATCGCCTTCAGGCTGGCCTGCTCTGGAGCGTCGCGGTGGGCCTGCTGCTCA
>DATKFT010000858.1:0-2446 GCA_035544335.1 Pseudorhodoferax sp. | reverse complement strand
AGGCGCTGGCCGGCCTGCGCGACCGGCCCTGGCAGCTGCACTGCGTGGGCAGCCTCGTGCGCGATCCGGCCACGGCCGCGGCCGCGCAGGCCCTCGCGCAGGCGCTGGGCCTGGGCCAGCGCGTGGTCTGGCATGGCGAAGTGGCTGCGGCCGCGCTGCAGAGGCTCTACGCCCAGGCCGACCTGTTCGTGCTGCCCTCGCTGTACGAGGGCTATGGCATGGCCTTTGCCGAAGCGCTCGCGCACGGGCTGCCGGTGCTGGGCTGCGCGGCCGGTGCGGTCGGCGACACCGTGCCGGCCACGGCCGGTGTGCTGGTGCCGCCCGGCGATCCGGCGGCCCTGCAGTCTGCGCTGCAGGCGCTCCTCGACGACGCGCCGCGGCGCCGGGCACTGGCCGCCGGTGCGCGCGCGGCCGGCCTGCGGCTGCCGCGCTGGGACGCGTCCGCGGCGCGCTTCGCGGCCGTGCTGGAGCGCTGCGCATGAGCGCCGCGGCCGCACCGGACCGGCCCGTGACCGGCTTCAGCCGCGACTGGCTGGCCCTGCGCGAGCCCTTCGACCTGGCCGCCCGCGCGGCCGGCGACGCTGCGCTGGCCGCCTGGCGCCCGCCCGGTCTCCTGCGCGTGCTGGACCTGGGCTGTGGCACGGGGTCCAGCCTGCGTGCGCTGGCGCCGCGCCTGGGCGGCCACCAGCACTGGCACCTGGTCGACCACGACGCTGCGCTGCTCGCGGCCTTGCCCCAGGTGCTGGCGGACTGGGCCGCGCCGCAGGGGCTGCGCCTGCACGCCGAAGGCCCCGGCCTGCGGCTCGCAGGGAGGGGCCTGTGCGTGGACATCGTGCGCGAGCGGGTCGACCTCGCGACGCAGCTGGCCGCACTGCCGTTCGCGGGCGCCGCGCTGGTCACCGCATCGGCCTTGCTCGACCTCGTGTCGGCGCCCTGGCTCGCGGCCCTGGTCGGGCATTGCCAGGCCGCACGCGCGGCGGTGTGCTGGGCGCTCAACGTCGACGGCCGCATGGACTGGCAGCCGCCGGACGCCGACGACGGCGCCGTGCAGGCCTGGTTCGGCGCGCACCAGCAGCGCGACAAAGGCTTCGGGCCGGCGCTGGGGCCTGCTGCCACCACGCATGCCGCCGCGCTGCTGGCGGCGGCCGGCTACCGCACACAGGTGCTGGCCAGCGACTGGCTGGTCGATGCCCAGCGCAGCACCCACGACCGTGCCCTGCTGCAGGCCCTGGTGGACGGCACGGCAACGGCGGCCGCCGAGCAGGCGCCCTGGGCCGCGCCGACCGTGCAGGCCTGGCATGCGCGCCGCAGCGCGCAGCTGGCCGAGGCCCTGAGCGGCTGCCGGCTGCGCCTGGGCCACATGGATCTGCTGGGCTGGCCTGCGGCATGACGCTGCCACCGTTGCCCGCGCCCGCACTGCCCGCGCTGTGGGATCTGCGCGAGGAATCCGCCAGCGACCTGGCCGCCTACGCGCGCATCCCCAGCGTGTTCACGGCGCAGTCCGTCTTCGCGGTGCAGCGCACGGCCACGGGCTGGGCGCTGCAGGAGCAGGCCGTGGCTCCGTTCACCAAGGATTACGACGTGCTGGAGGACCCGCGGCACTGGCCGCGCGACTTCGACACCCGCAGCTGGGTGGTGCTGGCGGGCTTCGTGGGCGGGCTGCGCGTGGGCGGCGCCATCGTGGCCGTGGCCACGCCGGGCGTGGACATGCTGGAGGGCCGCACGGACCTCGCGGTGCTGTGGGACCTGCGCGTCGCTGCGGCCTATCGGCGCCGGGCCGTCGCCACGGCCCTGGTGCGCGCGGCGCTGGCCTGGGCCAGGCGGGCCGGCTGCAGCGAGCTCAAGCTGGAGACGCAGAACAACAATCCCGCAGCCTGCCGCTTCTACGCGCGCAACGGCTTCGTGCTGGCGCAGGCCCATGCCGGCGCCTACCCGGACCTGCCCGACGAGGTGCAGCTGATCTGGCGCCAGCGCCTGGAGAGCTGAGCCGCGCCGCGGCGCCTCAGCCGCGCAGGTCCATGTCCCACAGCACGTCGCCCCCCAGCGCGAAGGTGCGCGTGGGCGGCCGCAGGGCCTGGGCCATGGCGTCGGCACGGCGCACCTGCAGGCCGGGCCGGCCTGCGCCGATGACCACGGGGGCCACGAGCAGGTGCAGCCGGTCCAGGCAGCCCTGCTGCGCGAACTGCGAGACCGTGACGCCGCCGCCCTCGACGAACAGCAGGTGCAGGCCGCGTTCGGCCAGCGCTGCGCGCAGTGCCACCAGCGGCAGCTGGCCGTTGCCGCCGCGCGCGAGCGCGATGACCTGGCCGCTGCCCAGCCGCGCCTCGGCCTGCGCGCGGTGGGCCTGGTCGCAGACCAGCAGCGTGGGCGCCGCGCCGTCGCAAAACACATGTGCCTCCGGCGGGATGCGCAGCTGCGGGTCCAGCAGCACGCGCACGGGGTGGGG
>DATKFT010000857.1:0-9136 GCA_035544335.1 Pseudorhodoferax sp. | reverse complement strand
CGCCTTGATCGCGCTGCCCAGCGACAACCCCTTGCAGCAGCTCATCGACAAGCACCTGGCCGAGGTCGGGCACCACCGCGAGCCCTCCTATGTCGTGAACTTCATCGACACCCAGCTCGGCCTGGCCGCGGCCGGCTGCGGCGTGGCCATCGTTCCGACCACCGCATTCCAGGCCAGCCTGCACCGCCGGCTCAGCATGCAGGCCATCATCGCGCCCGCGCAGGAACTGGCGTTCTACGAGGTCCGCAGCAGCGGCAGAAAGCTGCCCGATTGCGCCGAGGAATTCACCACGCTGCTGCAGAGCTCGTTCGCGCACCGCGCGCGGGGCAGCCTGCCCGTGTCCGCCAAGCCCGCGCGCGCGCGGCGCAGCAGCTAGCTAGGCCTGCACGGCCCTCATCCCCTCATCCCCTCATCCCCACAGGCCCGCCATCGCCTGCGTGAACGCCGCGCCCAGCTGCGGCCCCAGCGGCACGGTGGAGGCATTGCCCACGACCCGGCCCTGCGTCACGACGGCCTCGCCGGCGACGAACACGTCCCACAGCCGCGGCGAGGGCGAGGAGAACACCATGGCGTCCAGCAGGTGGTCGCCGGGGATGCCCAGCAGCGCCGGCGACTGGTCGTCCAGCACCACGAAATCGGCCCGGTGCCCGGCCTGGATCGCGCCGATGCGCTGGCCGGTCGCGGCACGGCCGCCCGCGATCGCGGCCTCGAACAGGGCCGCCGCCGTGCTGTCGCGCCCCGCCGCACGCGCCGCGACGTTGCGCTGGCGCAGCTGCATGCGCTGCAGGTACTCCAGCAGGCGCAGCTCCGTGGTCCATTGGCGCGACACCTGGCTGTCCGAGCCGAGCGCCCAGCGCCCGCCCAGCGCCATGTAGGCTGGCAGGTCGAACACGCCGTCACCCAGGTCGGCCTCGGTGCTGGGGCACAGCACGACGCAGGCACCGGCGTGGCGCAGGCCCTGCAATTCCTGCGCCGTGGCCTGGGTCGCGTGCACGAGGTTCCAGCGCGCGTCCACGGGTGCGTTCTGCAGCAGCCACTCGACCGGGCGCAGGCCGGTGTGGGCCACGCAGTCCTGCACCTCCTGCAGCTGTTCCGCCACATGGATGTGCAGCGGCAGCGAAACCTTGCGCGCGTGCGCCGCCACCTCCTGCAGCGCCGCGGCATCGACGGCGCGCAGCGAATGCACGGCCACGCCCGCACCCAGCACCGCGCCCGCGCTGGTCTTGTGGGTGCCGGCATCGACGGCGAGCCGGCCGATGGCCTCCACGGCCCGCAGCACGCTGTCCGGCGTCGAGGCGAAGCGGCGTTGTGCCTCGTCCAGCCCCTGCGCACCGAAGCCCGCGCGCATGTACAGCGTGGGCAGCAGGGTCAGGCCGATGCCCACCTGCTGCGCCGCGCGCACGAGTGCGAGCGCCATCTCGAGCGGCTGGCCCTGCGCCTGCCCGTCGGGCGCACCGTGCAGGTAGTGGAACTCGCAGACCTGGGTGTAGCCGGCCTGCAGCAGCTCGGCGTACAGCAGGCTGGCCACGGCCTCGAGCTGCTCGGGCGTGATGCGCCGCGCCACGCTGTACATGCGCTCGCGCCAGGTCCAGAAGTCGTCGACCTGGGCCGCCGCGCCATCGCGCCGGCGTTCCGTGAGGCCGGCCATGGCGCGCTGGAAGGCATGGCTGTGCGCATTGACCATGCCCGGCAGCACCGGCCCGCCGAGCCGCATGGCGCCGCGCTGCTGTTCGGCGCTCGCATGGGGCAGCACATTGAGCCAGCAGCCATCGGCGGCCACCGTCAGCACCACGTCGCGCGCCCAAGTCCCCTGGATCCATGCACGGCTCGCCAGGAACCGCTTCACTTCGTGCGTCATGCGCCACCCTTCTGCTTGCTTGTGCGCATTCTGCATCCCGCCGATGGCAAGAAGGCCCCGGCGCCTTGCGGTACCGGGGCCTTCTTGTCGCAGATCAAGAGATCAGGTGCCGACCTTGCCGCCGTCTTCCTTCCAGACCACGACCGTGGCCGGACGCGGCCGGCCGCCGGCGCCGTTGTCGGGCCAGCGCGAGAAGGCCAGCGGATCGGCATCGGGTTCCACGGCCGGCTTGCGCGGATGGCTGCCGTACTCGCCCGGGTGCTGCACGTTGATGAACACGTACTTCTGGTCCGGCGTCCAGGTGATGCCCGTGATCTCGCAGCCCGAGGGGCCGACCAGGAAGCGGCGGATCTCCTTGGTCTGGGGATCGGCCACGAGCATCTGGTTGTTGCCCATGCCGGCGTAGTTGCCCGCGTTGGAGAAGTTGCCGTCGGTCTGGATCCACAGGCGGCCGTCGGCGTCGAAGGCCAGGCCGTCGGGGCTGTTGAACAGGTTGTTCGCGTTGATGTTGCTCGATCCGGCCTGCAGGCCGCCGGCCGGGTGCGCCGGGTTGCCGGCCAGCACGAACAGGTCCCACTCGAAGGTCAGCGCGGCGGCGTCCTTGCCGGTCTCGCGCCAGCGGATGATCTGGCCGTAGATGTTGCTGCTGCGCGGGTTGGCCTCGTCGACCGTGGTGCGGCCGCTGTTGTTGGTCAGCGTGAGGTAGGCCTCGCCGGTGTCCGGATGCACGGTGACCCATTCGGGCCGGTCCATCTTGGTCGCGCCCACGGCATCGGCCGCCAGGCGCGTGTCGACGAGGATGGCGCCCAGGTCGCCGAACTTGGCGCCCAGCGTGCTGCCGTCGGTGGTCGCGGTCGCCGGCACCAGCGCGACCCAGGTGCCGGTGCCCATCATGTCGCCGACCGTCGCGCCGGCACCGAACTTGGCCACGTACAGCGTGCCGCTTTCCAGCAGGTTGGCGTTGGCGCGCGCGTTGGCGGCGTCGTACTTGCCGCTGGAGACGAACTTGTAGACGTAGTCGTTGGCCTGGTCGTCGCCCATGTAGACCACCACGCGCTTGTCCGCGGCCAGCGTCTGCGCGGCGTTCTCGTGCTTGATGCGGCCCAGCGCGGTGCGCTTCTTGGGCGTGGACGAGGCATCGAAGGGGTCGATCTCGACGATCCAGCCCATGCGGTTGGATTCGTTGGGTTCCTTCACGTAGTCGAAGCGCTCGTCGAACTCTTCCCAGCGGTAGCCCGAGGTCGTGGCCGACAGGCCGTAGCGGCGCATGCTGGCGTTGCGCGTGTCGCTGCCGCTCGTGGTGCCGAAGTAGCCGTTGAAGTTCTCTTCGCAGGTGAGGTAGGTGCCCCACATGGTGTAGCCGTTGCCGCAGTTGTTGACCGTGCCCAGCGAGACTTCACCGGCCGGATCGGCGCGCGTGCGCATCAGCGCGTGGCCCCTGGCCGGCCCGGTCAGCGCCATCGGCGTGTTCAGGTGGATGCGGCGGTTGTAGGGCGAGGGGATCACCACCTGCCAGTTGCCGTTCACGAGACGCACATGCGCCACCGACACGCCATGCGCGTGCTGGCCCTTGCGCACCTGCTCCAGCGACCAGGGCGTCGCACCGGACTGCACGGCGGGCGTGAAGAAGAACTCGGGGTTGATGTACTCGTGGTTCATCACGAGCAGGCCTTCGCTGCTGTTCTTGTCCGACAGCGGGAAGAAATGCATGCCGTCGTGGTTGTCGCCGAACTGCAGCGCCTGCGCGGCGGCCGTGTCCGAGGCGTCGCCCTTCCAGGCCGGCGTGTTGGCGAACAGCGGGTCGCCCCAGCGGCAGAACACGGCATGCTTGTAGCCTGCCGGCACGACGATCTCGTCGCCCGTGGAGGCGGCCACGGCGGCAAAGCCCAGCATCACGGTGTCGTCGGAATCGCTGCCGCCGCAGGCGCTCAGGCCGGCGCCGAAGAAGCCGACGGCGCCCATGGCCAGGCCGCTCTTCAGGAAACCACGGCGCGAGCGCAGCTGCTCGACGAGGTCGTTGAAGTGCGGGTTGGCACTCGTGTTGGTGGGGATGTCTTCTTGGTCGATGGCACTCATCGGGGCGTTGTCCTGTGGATGGAATGAAGAACAAGACGCTTCCCCGCCATGCTTTTATGCATGGTGTGTTTCGCTGGCGTAGGCAGGCTTGCGGCCGCGATGGTCGAAACCGTCGATGACAAGCGCGTGAAGCCCGCATGACCGGCGGGCTTGTTGACAAGGCCTGCTGTTCGCCGCAGCCGCGGCGGCCGCGCGCAGCCTCAGCCTGCGCGCAGGCCCAGTGGATCGAAGTCCAGCGGCGCGTCGTCCTGCGGCGGCCGGTAGCGGAAGATGCCGCTGGTGCGCAGCGCCGGCGCGCCGTCGGCCGTCACGAGCGCCTGCGCGAACACCATGGTGCGCGTGCGTTGCAGCACCTCGCCCTCGCCCTGCACCCAGGCGCCCAGCGGCGCGGCACCGATGTAGTCGACCTGCAGGTTGATCGTGGGCAAAAAACTACGGCGGCCGTCCGTGCCCTGGTACATGGTCATGGCCGGCAGCAGCATGTCGCAAAAGCTCGCGAGCATGCCGCCGTGGCAGGTACCGACCGGGTTGGTGTGGCGCGGCTCCACGCGAAAACCCAGCTGCAGCTTCTCGCAGGCAATGCGGCCGTAGAGCGGGCCGTTGGCCGCGATGAAGGGGCCGCCCATCACGATGGGGCGGAAACCGGCGGGGATGGGAGAGGCGGTGTCTGGCATGGCGGCGATCATAGGAGCGCCGCCGGGCCTCAGAAGTCCTGGCCTTCGCGGTCGGCCGGGTCGGCCTGCATCTCGGTCGATCGGCGGAACACCGTGCCCTCGATCAGCACGGCCCCAACCGCACAGCGGGATGCCGAGCCGTGTGACGCCGCACCGCGTGCGGCGCTTCGGCCTGGCGAGCCTCCTGAGCCCGCCGCTCAGGCATAGAACGCCGGGATGCTCGGCCGCCCGTCCACCGTGCTGGCCGACACGCCCTGCAGCTCGGCCGCCACCATCTTGCCCAGCACCGCGAGCTGGCTGCGCTCCCAGGCGCTGAGCCGGCGCGGCTTGCGGTCGACCAGGCACAGCGTGCCGACCGACTCGCCGTTGTCCATCACGAGCGGGCAGCCCGCGTAGAAGCGCACCCAGGGGTCGCCGAGCACGGCCGGGTTGTCGGCGAAGCGTTCGTCGCTGCGCGCGTCCGCGATCTCGAAGATGCCGGACTCCAGGATGGCGTGGCCGCAGAAACTCTCCGCGCGCGGCCCCTCGCCCAGCGGCATGCCCACGCAGGATTTGAACCACTGGCGCTCGCTGTCGACCAGGCTCACGAGCGCGATCGGCACCTTGAATTCGGACGCGGCGTAGGCCGTGATCAGGTCGAAGCGCGCCTCGGGCTCCGTGTCGAGGATCAGCAGCGCGCGCAGCGTTGCGATGCGCTGGGCTTCGGTGGCAGGCAGGGCGGGCGCGCGCATGGCGGACTCCTGGTCGAAGGGGGTGGACAGGCGGGCGGATTATTGCAGCGCACCACGCCTACACTGCCGCCATCCGCAGCCCGCCGCTCGCCCCATGACGCTCTCGGAATCTGCCACCGGCACCGAAGATCCCACGCGGGTCCGCCATTTCCGCCAGATCCTGTTGTGGCCGCTGCGGCTCATGCCCCTGCGCGGCCAGTCCGGCACCCGCCCCTGGGAACTGCTGGCCGGCTCGCCCTGGCGCGAGGAGGTGGACGAGTACACGGGCGACACCTGCCGCTTCCACGAACGGCACTACAACGAGTTCGTGACCTTCCTGCCCTATGTGCAGCGCTTTCTGTACGGCGAGGGCCGCCACGGGCGCAATGCCGGCGAGTCCACGCACGGCTCGCCGATGCGTGTGTTCCGCCGCCACGACATCGCCGCCGTGCGGCTCACGCCGCGGCCGGGCGATGCACCCGTCGTGCTGTCCATCGTGCACGCCGACCTGTACTTCTTCCTCGACGTGGACCTGGTGCTGCTGAACCTGGAGGTGGGCGCCGACGACCTGTCGCTGGAGCAGGCGCAGGAGCTCATGTACCGCTTCGGCCGCGGCTATCCGCCGGGCTGGAACGCGGAGGGCCATGCGCTGCACTGCCTGGACGGTGCCGAATGGCTCGATGCCCAGGGTCAGGTGCTGGCCTGCTCGGACGCGCACCAGCGCGACGCCTTTCTCGAGCACGTGGCCGAGCACCGCGCGCCGCGCATCGCCACGCACTGGGCCGCCATGCTGGAGCCCCTGGTGCCCGACTACTCCGACCAGAGCGGCGCGCTGCGCTACCGCCAGATCGAGTACTACCGCATGCCGCTCATGGCCTACCTGGCCTTGAACGACCCGCGCGCGCTCACGCGCGCCGACTTCGTGCGGCTGGGCCTGGTCACGGGCGCTGGCGACCAGCGCTCCCTGCCCTTCGCCGACGCGCACCTGGCCGATTTCGAGCAGCGCTTTTGCTACGACCGCTTCTGGGGCCCGGGCGGCGCCGCGCCCGACACACGCTACCTGTGCAACGGCCATGCGCTCGTGGTCGTGGGTCGGGCCGACTCCGAGCTCTACGGCTGCCGCGACCGCGGCGTGCTCGCGCAGTTCCGGCACCAGCACTTCCTGCTGTTCCTGATCGCGCATTTCCAGAAGGCTGCGCTGCTGATGTACTCGGACAAGCTCGTGGAGGCGCTGCGCGACCTGGACGTGGGCAGCGCCGACAGCGTGCGCCGCTTCAAGCGCTCCATCCGCGGCGCCTTCGAGGGCTTTCTGCGCTTCACGCACCGCTACTGGTTCCACGAGATCTCCGAGCAGGCGCTGGTGCGCGCGCTGTGGGGCATGTGCGCGGGCCACCTGAAGCTCGACGCGACCTATTGCGAGGTCAAGGAGCGCATCGCCGACATGGCCCAGTACCTGGAGAGCGACAGCCTGCGCCGCCAGGCCAACACCGTGGTGCGGCTCACGGTGGTCACGATCTTCGGCCTGATCGGCACCGTGACCACGGGCTTTCTGGGCATGAACCTGCTGGCCGAGGCCGAGGCGCCCCTGTCGCGCCGGCTCGCCATCTTCGCGCTCGTGTTCGTCGCCACCACGGCGCTGACGGTCTACACCATGGTCAAGTCCAAGAAGCTCTCGGACTTCCTGGACGTGCTGTCGGACGAGCGGGCCACGGTCTGGCAGAAGTGCCTGGCGTTCGCGGCGATCTGGCGGCGCGGGCCCTGAGGCGCGAGGCGGCTGCGTTGCGCGCTGGGTGCGGCGAGGGCAAGCGGCCTTGTGCGCCCGTTGCCGACATCCGTCCCATGGACGCGGACGTCGGCAGTGCAGCGCTCGCGGTCATGGATGCCGTCACGCTCAGACCTTGTCGAGGAAGGCCGCTGCATCACCCGCTTCGCACTTCCAGTCTGCGAAGACCCCGACCAGATTGCATTCCACGCAGCGGCAAGCAATGTAGTACCAGCGCACGTCATGCGTGCCTTCGTACACGGAGACGCCGGACACCAGCTCGAACACCTCGTTCTCGCACACGCACTCGTGCGCCTCAGGCGCGGCTTCTTCAACGTGGTTCTCGCTGTCGCCCATCAGGTGTTCCTGCCCGCAGTCGGTGCAGGTGCGGATGGCCACACCGGCTTCTTCATCCGTCTGCAGCGCGAAGGTCCGGCATCCGCAATCGCATTTGGACGAGGCAAACCGGACGGCCTCATGGCGGTTCGCAACGCTGTAGCTGCGAAGTTCGGCTTGGGTGTCGCCGGACGTCGTCCCGTACCAGAAATCGCCCTTCTTCTTCAGTGCCATTGATGCTGCTCCATTTCTCGAGATGGGCTTCCCGGCAGGCCCGATGCCGGGCTCGCCCCGTTCGTCTGGATTCTGCCTGGAGGCCCAGTGCGGCAGCGTGGAAGGCTTGGGGCGCAGCGGCCGCCAAGAGGGGCTGCGAACCCCCTTCAATGGCCACTCCTGGAGATTGCAGCCATACGGTCTCTCGGATTCGTGCGGCGCCTATCCGTCTTGAACGGACGGTCAGAGCTTCGCGCCGAAGGACAGCTGCTGGCCGCTTCCCACCATCCCGTCGAGACCCCGTAGCGGCCCAAGCTGCGGCTACTTCAGCCAGTCCGCCTCCCAGCCCCCGCCCAGCGCCTGGATCAGCGACACGGCCGCCGTCTGGCGCGACAGCTGCACCTGCGCCAGCGTGCGCCGCGCGCTGAGCGCGGAGGCCTGGGCGCTCACGACCTCGCTGTAGCTGACCTGGCCCGCGCGGTAGCGGTTCAGCATCTGCTGCTCGGCGCGGTCGGCCGCCTGCGAGGCGCTGCGCCGCAAACCCTCCTGCTCGGCCAGCGTGGCCGTGGACGAGAGCTGGTCCTCCACGTCCTGAAAGGCGGACAGCACGGTCTGGCGGTAGCGGGCCACGCTCACCGCATGGCCGGCACGCGCGGCGTCCAGGCTGGCGTCGCGCGCGCCCGCATCGAACACGGTCTGCGCCACCGACACGCCCAGCGCCCACAGCAGGCTGGACGCGCTGAACAGGTCCCCCACGCGGCTGGCGTTGCCGCCCACGCTGGCCGTCAGGCCGATGTTGGGGTAGTAGGCCGCGCGCGCGATGCCGATCTGCGCATTGGCGATCGCCACCGAGCGCTCGGCCGCCGCGATGTCGGGCCGGCGCTGCAGCAAGAGCGAGGGCACGCCCGTGGGCACGGCCGGCACCACGGGGTTCCAGGCCCGGGGTGCGATGGCGAAGTCGGCCGGCGCCACACCCACCAGCACCGCGATCGCGTGCTCGTAGGCGGCCCGCGCGCGCCGCAGCGCGACGCGGTCGGCCTGGGCATTGACGAGCTGGGTCTGGGCCTGCAGCACATCGGTCTGCGCCACGATGCCGGCCTCGTAGCGGTTGCGCGTGATCGTGAGCGCGCGCGCATAGCCCTCGATGGTCTCGTCGAGCAGCGCCGTCTCGGCGTCGGCCTCGCGCAACGCAAGGTAGCTGGCCGCCAGCGCGCCCACAGCCGAGAGCCGGGCCGAGGCGAGGTCGGCCGCGCTGGCCTGCGCATTGGCCTGGGCACTCTCCACGCCCAGGCCCAGGCGGCCCCACAGGTCCGGCGCCCAGGAGGCCGCCACGCTGGCCCCATAGGCGCGCGTGGTGCCCGTGTTGCCGCCGCCGCGCACAGGCCCGCTCGCGCGCGCGCTGCCGTCCAGCGACAGCGTGGGGAACAGCGTGGCCTGCTGCTCGCGCACCAGGGCCTGGGCCTGGGCGTAGCTGGCCACGGCGGCCGCGATGTTCTGGTTGGAGATC
>DATKFT010000856.1:0-5272 GCA_035544335.1 Pseudorhodoferax sp. | reverse complement strand
AAAGGGTGGGTGGCGGTCATGACGGCCTCACAGCACAACGGCGTGAGACCAGTCTAGGAATGCAAACCTAGACCTTCAATGTGTAAAGTTCACAATGGAGTGAATTTGCATGCAATGCGACCGGTCAACGTTTCACTTCGTCGACCAGGGTCTTGAACTCTTCGATGTCGGCAAAGCTGCGGTAGACGCTCGCAAAGCGCACATACGCGACCTTGTCGAGCTTCTTCAGTTCAGGCATCACGAGTTCGCCGATCGACTGGGACGGGATTTCGCGCACGCCGAGGTTCAGCAGTTTTTCCTCGACGCGTTCAATGGCCGCATCCATCTGTTCGGTGCTGACGGGCCGCTTGCGCAGGGCGAGTGCAAATGAGGAGCGCAGCTTGGCAGGCGCGTACTCGGTGCGGCGCCCATCCTTCTTGACCACGGCCGGAAAGCTGACTTCAGCGCGTTCATAGGTCGTGAAGCGTTTGTCGCAGCCACCGCAGCGGCGGCGGCGGCGGATGAAGTCGCCATCCTCCGACACCCGGGTCTCGACGACCTGGGTTTCGGCATGGCTGCAGAAGGGGCACCGCACGGCCGTCGATCTCGCCGCTGCGCCGCGCTCAGCGGTAGACCGGGAAGCGCTGGGTCAGCGCAGCAACCTTGGCGCGCACGGCCGCCAGGTTGGCCTCGTCGCGCGGATTGTCCAGCACGTCGGCGATCAGGTGCGCCGTGGCACGCGCCTCTTCCACGCCGAAGCCGCGCGTGGTCATGGCCGGCGTGCCCACGCGGATGCCGCTGGTCACCATGGGCTTTTCCGGGTCGTTGGGGATCGCGTTCTTGTTGATGGTCATGTGGGCAGCACCCAGCACGGCCTCGGCTTCCTTGCCCGTGATGCCCTTGGCCCGCAGGTCCACCAGCATCACGTGGCTTTGCGTGCCGCCGCTCACGATGCGCAGGCCGCGCTCGGTCAGCGTCTGGGCCACCACGCGCGCGTTGTCCAGCACGCGCTGCTGGTAGGTCTTGAACTCGGGCGTCAGCGCTTCCTTGAAGGCGATGGCCTTGGCCGCGATCACGTGCATGAGCGGGCCGCCCTGCAGGCCGGGGAACACGGCGCTGTTGATGGCCTTCTCATGCTCGGCCTTCATGAGGATGATGCCGCCGCGCGGGCCGCGCAGGCTCTTGTGCGTGGTGGAGGTCACCACGTCGGCGTGCGGCACGGGATTGGGGTAGACGCCGGCGGCCACGAGGCCTGCGTAGTGGGCCATGTCCACCATGAAGATGGCGCCCACATCCTTGGCCACCTTGGCAAAGCGTGCGAAGTCGATGTGCAGGCTGTAGGCCGAGGCGCCGGCGATGATGAGCTTGGGCTTGGCTTCGTGGGCCTTGCGCTCCATCGCGTCGTAGTCGATCTCTTCCTTGGCGTTCAGGCCGTAGCTGACCACCTTGAACCACTTGCCGCTCATGTTCAGCGGCATGCCATGGGTCAGGTGGCCGCCTTCGGCCAGGCTCATGCCCATGATGGTGTCGCCGGGCTGCAAGAACGCCAGAAACACGGCCTGGTTGGCCGAGGCGCCGCAGTGCGGCTGCACGTTGGCCGCTTCGGCGCCGAACAGCTGCTTGACGCGGTCAATGGCCAGCTGCTCGGCCACGTCCACGTGTTCGCAGCCGCCGTAGTAGCGGCGCCCGGGGTAGCCTTCGGCGTACTTGTTGGTCAGCTGCGAGCCCTGCGCGGCCATGACGGCGGGCGAGGCGTAGTTCTCGCTGGCGATCAGCTCGATGTGCTCTTCCTGGCGACGGTTCTCGGCCAGGATGGCGGCGTGCAGCTCGGGGTCGGTTTGTTCGATCAGGATGTGGCGGTCGTACATGGCAGTCCTCAGAGGTATGGCCTTGTATCAGTACAAGGGCTGCCCAGGCGAACGGCTGAACGCGGCGATCGATGATCGCGCGGTACGCTTCCCAGTGGTTGTCGAGGAGCTGTGGTAAGTCCGGCGGGCCCACGTCAGCGGCGGTTGGCGGTCAACCGCTGCCTATCGCCAGTCGCGTACGGGCGCTAGTGTAGCCGAGCCGCCGCAGCGGGGCGCTTCAAGAAGCGCTCTGGGACAGCGAGACCAGCGTGTCGTTGGCCTTGGACTGCACAGGGGACAGCGAGGGCGCTGCGTCGGCAGGCGCTGCAGCAGGGATGATGCGCGGCTCCGGCGGCGGCAGTGCACGTCCGGTCGCGACCTGGAACAGTCGGGCGTGCTCGGCCAGCACCTTCATCGCGTAGTTCTGGCCCTGCTCGCCCAGGCCGTCGCCCACGTAGTGCCGCAGGCCGCCTTCGATCGAGCCGGCGCGGGCGATGCATTCCTGCAGTACCTTGACGCCGACCTTCAGGTTCGTGACCGGGTCGAAGGCGGCCAGCGTGCCGCCGAAGCGTTCGTACTTGGCGGTGTGCACACGCGTCATGACCTGCATCAGGCCTTGCGCACCGACGGTGCTCTGGGCAAACGGGTTGAAACCGGATTCGACGGCCATGATGGCCAGGATCAGCGTGGGGTCCAGCTTGGTCTGCCGGCCCACTTCGTAGGCTTCCGCCACGAGCGCGCCCAGCGGCTCCGGCGCGACGCGGTACTTCTTGCTGAGCCAGAACGCCACGGCGGCCTGCTGCTTGGGCAGCTCCGCCGGATTCGTGGCGGTGGCGCGCTCGATCGCACCGGGCTCGGACGGCTGCCAGGCCGCTTCCGTGGTGGCGATGTGGCGTTCCTGCAGCCAGCTCATGAGTTCCACTTCGGCCGAGTGACGCAGGTCCGGGCGGGCCAGGGCCGTGGCGGCACACACAGCCACAACCAGGCCCAGCAGGGCAAAGCTGTTGTGTGTGATTTCGAAGAAACCTTGGGCAACGTCAGACCCGAATGTTCTCAGGCCTTGCCCTATGTTTCGTAAAAGCTCCATCGCATTCCTTCTCTCTGAAGCCCGCTGCAGCGACAAATGTCGTCGCGCCGGCTTGTCGATCGGATGGGGTCCATGTCCGCCATCGCTGCGTTCCTGCAGAAGGATGCGATGCGTCGGCCTAGTGGCACTGCGGAAAACCCCAGGGGCCCCGGTTCGGGGCTGGCGGATTCTAGAAGTGGCTTTAATACCAAGTCAAGAATATGAAATTGAACTTTTATGCTAATACGAGGCTATTGAAAACGCCTCCAGCAGGGGGTGCTTGTCAACACAAACACGTTAATGACGAACACTTTTGCGATTGAGACGCTGGCTTTGCCATGGCGCCGCCGCGCCGCTAAAGTGAAGTCGCTTGCTTGACCGCGAGCATCCACCGGTAGGAGCAGCCACCAGGCATGTGTGCCAAGGCCAGCAGCCCCGGTAACCCCCTTGGAGGCAATCTCTTGCCTCCTCCGCATGGCAGGACTTTGCTCTCCCGCCTGCGAAATCGGCAGCGAAAGACGATGAGTCCGTTGCCCGGCCCGGCGCCCAGGTTCTGCCTGACGCCGGGCTTTCTCATTGGCGCAGGCGCAGTACGATCCCGGTATGTTCGCAGCGCTTCGCTCTCGTCTTCCGGTCTGGCTGCAGCGCTTGGCCCTGGTGCTTCTGGGCCTGGCCTTCGTCTGGAGCGCCGGCATGCTGTGGGTGCCGCCGCTGGTCAAGTCGCAGACCGAACGTGTCTTGGGGGCGGCGCTCGGTCGCAGTGTGCAGGTCGGCTCCGTGGAGTTCCGTCCGTGGAGCCTGGAACTCACGCTGCGTGACCTGGTCGTGCGCACGCAGGACGGCGCGGGTGAGCAGCTGCGCGTCGGATCCATCTATGCCGACGCGGCGCTGGCCTCGGTCTGGCGGCTGGCGCCGGTGCTCGATGCGCTGCAGGTGGACCGGCCGCAACTCATGCTGCGGCAGATCGCGCCGGGGCACTACGACATCGACGACATCCTCACGCGCCTGTCGGCACCATCGGACCAGCCCGCAGGCGAGCCTGCGGCGTTCGCGCTGTACAACCTGGCGCTGACGGGCGGCGCTGTCGATTTCCAGGACGACGTGGTGCAGCACACGCACGAGCTGCGTGGCCTGCAATTGGGCGTGCCGTTCCTGAGCAACCTGCCTGCCGACCGCGCGGTCGAGACCGAGCCACGGCTGGCGTTCGTGCTCAACGGCAGCGCCTTCGACTCCGCGGCCCAGAGCACGCCGTTTCTGGATTCGCGCAAGACGGCCGCGCGCCTGGGTGTCCGCGAATTCGACGTGGCCCCTTATCTAGCGTATTGGCCCAAGAGCCTGCCGGTGCAGCTGCGTGCGGGCGTGCTGCAGGCCGACCTGCAGTTGCAGTTCGAGCAGACCCCGGCGACATCCGTGGTGCTCAGCGGCCAGCTCGGCCTGGGTCATCTGCGGCTGGACGACGCCGCGGGCGCACCGCTGCTGGAGGTCGAGCGCGTGGCCCTCGACATCGCCGAGCTGCGTCCGCTGCAGCGCGTGCTCCGGCTGGCCGCGCTGGAGGTGGACGCTCCCCAGCTGCGGCTGCAGCGCGATGCCGCCGGCCGGCTGAATCTGCTGCCCGCATCGCCGGCCGAGGCGAGCCCGGCCGCGGCACCGACGCCGGAACCCGAGGGCGCGCCGGCGCCAGGCTGGACACTGGCCCTGGACAAGGCCACGCTCAGCGGTGGCCGCATCGCCTGGACCGACCACCTGGCCGCGCCGGGCGCGCCGCCGGCCGAGCTGTCGGTGGAGCAGCTGGCGCTGACCTTGAAGGAGGTGGCCTACCCCTTTGCGCAGCCGCTGCAGCTGCAGGGGGCGGCGCAGATCGCGGGGGGCGGCAGCCGTACCGCGGCCCTGGCTTTCGAAGGCACGGCGACCGACCAGGCCGCCGACCTGCGCGCCACGGTGGAGCATGCCCCGCTGGAACTGGCCGCGCGTTACCTGTCCGGGGTGCTCAAGCCCCGGCTGCAGGGTGAACTGTCGGGCCGGCTCGCCCTGGCCTGGAAGGTGGACGAGGGGCTGGTCGCCACGGCCGAGCAACTGGCCGTGACGCAGCTGGCGCTGGCGACCACCACGCCCACCGACATCCAGCGGCTGGAGCTGCGCGACGCGCGCGTGGACCTCGCACGCCAGTCGGTCGAGGTGGGCCTGCTGCGGCTGGAGCGGCCGCGTACCAGCGCGGTGCGCGATGCCAAGGGTCGCTGGATGTACGAGGATTGGCTGGTGGCCGGCGCGCCGGCCGCGCCCTCGGCCCCCGCCGCCGCCCCGGCCGTGCCATGGCATGTGACGCTGCGCGGTGTCGAGCTCGACGAGGGGGCACTCTCCTATGCCGACCAGTCCATGGCCC
>DATKFT010000855.1:0-5351 GCA_035544335.1 Pseudorhodoferax sp. | reverse complement strand
GGCCTCCATCACCGGGCCGCTGCTGGCCGCGCTGCTGCTGGGCGTGGCCGACGTGGCGGGCAAGTACTACATCCCCAAGATGGGGGCCTTCATCGTCTACAGCCTCATGATCGCGATCCTGATCTGGCGGCCGCAGGGACTGTTTGTGCGCAAGGGGAAGACATGAGTGCACTTGGCGAGGGGCCCCGCGCAGCGGGGATCGACAACAGCACGCATGGCTTCGGCCGCCGACCAGCGCTGCGCTGGTGTGGGTGCGTCCCTAAGGAGGCGGCCAAGTGATGAATGCACGTGCCTCCCTTCTCAACATCAGCCGCATGCGGCCCTGGGAGCCCGTGCTGTGGCTGCTGGCCTTCGCCATGCCGCTGCTGCTGCCCAGCAAGGCGCTGATCGTCAACGAGATCGCCATCGTCGCGCTGTTCGCGGTCTCGCTGGACCTGGTGCTGGGCTACACCGGCATCGTCTCGCTGGGCCATGCGGCCTTCTTCGGCATGGGCGCTTATTCGGCCGCGCTGTTCGCCAAGCATGTGATGCCCGATCCCGTCGTGGGCCTGGCCTTCGGTGTGGCCACGGCCACGCTGCTGGGCGCCGTGGGTTCGCTGACCGTGATGCGCGGCACCGACCTCACGCGGCTCATGGTCACGCTGGGTGTGGGGCTCATCATGCTGGAGCTGGCCAACAAGCTGGACTGGCTGACGGGTGGCGCCGATGGTCTGCAGGGTGTGGTCATCGGCCCGGTGCTGGGTCTGTTCGAGTTCGACCTGTATGGCAAGACCGCGGCCTGGTACTCGCTCACGGTGTTGCTGCTGTGCTTCGTGCTGGCGCGCCGGCTCGTGCATTCGCCACTGGGTGCGAGCTTCAAGGCGATCCGCGACAACCGGCTGCGCGCCGGCGCCATCGGCATCCCCGTCGGCTCGCGCATCGCGGTGGCCTACACCATCGCCGCCGCGCTGGCCGGCGCCTCGGGCGCGCTGCTGGCGCAGACCACGGGCTTCGCCTCGCTGGACGTGTTCGACTTCCACCGCTCGGCCGACGTGATGCTGATCCTGATCGTGGGCGGCACGGGCTGGCTGTACGGTGGTGTGGCCGGTGCCATCGTGTTCAAGCTCATGTACGACGTGCTGGCCTCGATCACGCCGCAGTACTGGACCTTCTGGCTGGGCCTGTTCCTCGTGGTGCTCGTGCAGGTGGGCCGCGAGCGGCTGCTCAAGCCCTGGACCTGGTTCGGCAAGCGGGGGCGTGCGTGATGGCGGACATCGTTCTGAGTGCCGACAAGCTGGTCAAGCGCTTCGGCGGCATCACGGCCACGAGCGACGTGACGCTGCACCTGGAGAAGGGGGCGCGCCACGCGCTGATCGGCCCCAACGGCGCGGGCAAGACCACGCTGATCAACCTGCTCACGGGCGTGCTGGAGCCGTCGGAGGGCCGCATCACCTTGCTGGGCGAGGACATCACGCAGCTGGCGCCGCATGCGCGCGTGCAGCGCGGCATGGTGCGCACCTTCCAGATCAGCCAGCTGTTCCACACCATGACGCCGCTCGAGACGCTGGCCATGGTGGTCTCGCAGCAGCGCGGCATCGGCGCCCGCTGGTGGCACAGGCTGGGCGCCCAGGCCGGCGTGGCCGAGCGCTGCGCCGAGCTGCTCGCGCAGTTCCACCTCACGGACGTGATGGACCAGCGCACCGAGTACCTGGCCTACGGCAAGCGCCGGCTGCTGGAGATCGCGATCGCGCTGGCCTGCGAGCCGCGCGTGCTGCTGCTCGACGAGCCCGTGGCCGGCGTGCCGCCCGGCGAGCGCGAGGAGCTGCTGCAGACCGTGGCCGCGCTGCCGGCCGATGTCTCGGTGCTGCTGATCGAGCACGACATGGACCTCGTGTTCGACTTCGCCAAGCGCATCACGGTGCTCGTGAACGGCGCGCTGCTGACCGAGGGCACGCCCGACGAGATCGCGGGCGATCCGCAGGTCAAGGCGGTGTACCTGGGCCATGGCGAGCAAGGAGAGGCCGTCCATGGCTGAGCTGCTGCAGATCGAGAACCTGTCGGCCGGCTACGGCGAGGCCGTGGTGCTGAGCGGCGTGAGCCTGGCGCTGCCCGAGGGCCAGACGCTGGCGCTGCTGGGCCGCAACGGCACGGGCAAGACCACGCTCATGAACACGCTGGCCGGCGCCACGCGCCAGCACGCGGGCAGCATCCGGCTCGGCGAGGCGCTGCTGCACAAGCTGCCCAGCTACGCGCGCGCGGCGGCCGGCATCGGCTGGGTGCCGCAGGAGCGCAACATCTTCAAGTCGCTGACCGTGCACGAGAACCTGACGGCCGTGGCACGGCCGGCGCGCAAGGACAGCCGCGCGCCGCGGTGGACACCCGAGCGCGTCTACCAGATGTTCCCGCGCCTGGCGGAGCGCAAGGGCAACCTCGGCACGCAGCTGTCGGGCGGCGAGCAGCAGATGCTGGCCGTGGGCCGCGCGCTGGTGCTGAACCCGCGCCTCTTGCTGCTCGACGAGCCGCTGGAGGGCCTGGCGCCCATCATCGTGGAAGAGCTGCTCAAGGCGATCCGGCGCATCACGCGCGAGGAGGGCCTGTCTGCCATCATCGTGGAGCAGCATCCGCAGGCCATCCTCGCGATCTCGGACCTGGCCGCCGTGCTGGACCGCGGCAGCGTGGTGCACCGCGGCAGCGCGGACGCGCTGCGCGCGCAGCCCGTGCTGCTGGACCAGCTGCTGGGCGTGGTGCGCTGATGAACAACCAACAGAAGGAGTGCCACGGCATGTGGACCAAACGAGACTTCCTGGCGGCCGGTGCCGCCACCATCCTGTGGCCGCTGCAGGCGCAGGCCCAGGCCTTCCCGAGCAAGCCGCTCAAGATCGTCGTGCCCAATGCGGCCGGCGGCGCGGCCGACCTCACGGCGCGCACCGTGGGCCAGAAGCTGGCCGACGCGCTGGGCCAGCCGGTCGTCATCGACAACCGTCCCAGCGCGGGTGGCATCGTGGCGGGCGAGGCCGTGGCGCGCTCGCCGGCCGACGGCCACACGCTGCTGCTGGTGTCCAGCGGCTCGGCCGTCAGCGCGGCGCTGTTCAAGGCGCTGCCCTTCGACACGCAGAAGGACTTCGCGCCCGTGTCCATGCTGGCCACCTTCGACTTGGGGCTCGTGGTCGCGCAGGACAGCCGCTTCAAGACGCTGGCCGAGCTCGTGGCCTACGCCAAGGCCAACCCGGGCAAGCTCAACATCGGCACGCCGCAGATCGGCACCACGCAGAACCTGGCAGCCGAGCTGTTCAAGAGCACGGCCGGCATCGACGCGCAGATCGTGCCCTTCAACGGCACGCCGCCCGTGATCACGGCCGTGCGCGGCGGCCAGCTCGACGCCATGCTGGACATCATGGGGCCGCTGATGTCCCAGGTCAGTGCCAAGGCCTTGCGGCCGCTGGCCGTGCTGGGCGCCAAGCGCACCGCGCTGCTGCCCGACACGCCGGCCGCGCGCGAGGCGGGCGGCAGCCTGGCCAACTTCGATGTCGCGTCCTGGAACGGCCTGTCGGTGCCGGCCGCCACGCCCAAGGACGTGGTCGCGCGCCTTTCCAAGGAGATCAACGCCGCGCTGGCGCTGCCCGACGTGAAGCAAAAGCTGCTGGACCTGAGCCTGATCGCGCAGGGCAGCACGCCCGAGCAGCTGGCCGAGCAGATGGACCGCGAGATCAAGCGCTGGGGCGCGGTGATCGCCAAGGCCAACATCCCCAGGCAGTGAGCGGCAGGGCGGCGCGCTGGACGCCAGCGCGCGCAGGAGAGCACCGGGCCGCGTCATGCGGTGCCTGGTGGCGGTGGATGGGTCGTTACATGAAAACCGCATAAGCGATCGCGGTTTCCTTCGTTGGGTTTGGGGGCAGGGCTGCCCACACTCCAGACTCCAACACGATCAGGACCACCGCCATGACCGCTTCCGATCTCGACCTCCGACCCGCGCCGGACAAGGCGCAGCGCACGACCGGTCTGCTGCGCCGCCTGGCCTGGGGGCTGGGAGGCATGCTGGTGCTGGTGCTCGCGGTCCTGCTGCTGTCACTGCCGGTGGCGCATGCCCAGACGCGGCCCGAGCTGCGCATCGGCTACCAGAAGTCGGCCAGCCTGTTCGTGCTGCAAAAGAGCCAGGGCACGCTGGAGAAGGCGCTGGCCCCGCTGGGCTTTGGCGTGAAGTGGGTGGAGTTTCCGGCGGGCCCGCAGCTGCTGGAGGGCCTCAACGTGGGCGCCGTCGACGTGGGCTTCGTGGGCGAGGCCCCGCCCATCTTCGCGCAGGCGGCCGGCGCGCAGTTCGTCTACATCGGCTACGACCCCGCCGCGCCGCGCGCCGAGGCCATCCTCGTGCCGCGCGATTCGACCATCGCCTCGGTGGCCGAGCTCAAGGGCAAGAAGGTCGCGCTGAACAAGGGCAGCAACGTGCACTACCTGCTCGTCAAGCAGCTCGAAAAGCACGGCCTGAAGTTCAGCGACATCCAGCCCGTCTACCTCGCGCCGGCCGATGGCCGCGCCGCGTTCGAGAGCAGGAACGTGGACGCCTGGGCGATCTGGGACCCGTTCCAGGCCGCCGCCGAGAAGGCCACGGGCGCACGCGTGCTGGCCGACGGCACGCCCGGCGTGGTGCACAACTACCAGTACTACCTGGGCGCGCGCCACTTCGTCGCGCAGCACCCCAAGGTGATCCAGGCGCTGTTCGACGACGCTGTGAAGCAGGGCGCCTGGCTCAAGAGCAACCTGCGCCAGGCCGCGGCGCTGATTGCGCCGCAGCAGGGCCTGCCCGTGGAGGTCGTGGAGCTGGCGCTGACGCGCTACGAGTTCAACGTGAAGCCGATCACGCCGGCCATCGCGGCCGACCAGCAGAAGATCGCCGACACCTTCTTCGATCTCAAGCTGATCCCCAAGGCCATCCGCGTCAGCGACGCCGTGGTGTTCGCGCAGCCCTGAGAGCTTGCGACGAAATCGCTTGAACTCACGCAAGAGCCCGATGTCCCGAGCGTCTCTGTCCGACGGTGCATCGCGGGGTCTGGCCCTGCGGGCCGAGGTGCCTACAGGCGCCGGGCGGCGTTGCGCCGCTTGTCCGTATCTCGATACGGACTGCGCGACGCGCCTTGCCCGGCACCTGCGGGCACCCCGTCGTGAGCCCAACCAATTCCTTCACAAGCTCTGAACCGCACCAGCACCATGCAGATCTTCTGGTTTCTTCCGACCCACGGCGACAGCCGCTACCTGGGCACCGGCGAGGGTGCGCGCCAGGTGGACCTGCCCTACTTGCAGCAGATCGCGGGCGCGGCCGACCGGCTGGGCTACGAGGGCGTGCTGATCCCGACCGGGCGCTCCTGCGAGGACCCCTG
>DATKFT010000854.1:0-9080 GCA_035544335.1 Pseudorhodoferax sp. | reverse complement strand
GGGGCAGGGCCGTGCCGTCGAGCAGGGCGAGGGCGTCCGGGGCGTGCTGCAGTTCGTCGACCATGTGCACCATGAACAAGGGATGGCCTTCGGAGCGCCGGAAGACGGCCGCAGCGAGTTCGGGCGCCGTGCCCCGCTGCGGCATGCGCTGCGCCACGTAGTCCTGCACCTCGGTGGCAGCCAGGCGTCCCAGCAGCATCTCGCTGGCAAGCCGGCGCGCGACCAGGTCTTGCTTGACCTGCTTCAAGGGATGGCCATGGACGATGAGCTCGACCGGCCGGCAGGTGGCGATCACCAGCAGCCGGGCCCGTTCGCGCCGCCGCGCCAGCATCGCCAGCCAGTCCACCGTCGATGGATCGCTCCAGTGCATGTCTTCGAACACCAGGACCAGCAGCTGGTCGGCCGTGGCGAGGTCGACCGCTTCGGCCAGCTCGCGCGGCATGCGCTGCACCGCCTCTTCGCCGGCCAGCGGCAGCGCCGTGCTGGGGGGCTCCTGGGCGAAGACGCCCGGCATCTGCGCCGTCCAGGTCGGCGCGTGCCGGCGCAGCATGCCGACCAGCGGCGCGCCCGCGGCCTGGCGGCACAGCCGGGTGATCGCCTCCAGCACCGGCAGGTAAGGCTCCCCCGCGCCAAAGTGCTCGATGCACTGGCCCTGGCCGACGAGCGCGGTGCCTGCGCCCGGCCCGCCGACGGCGCCCAGAAAGGCGTCGACGAGCCGGCTCTTGCCCATGCCCGCGTCGCCCGCGACGAACACGATGGCGCGCTGGCCGGCGCTGGCACGCGCGTAGGCGGCCATGAGCATGGCGCACTCGGCGGACCGGCCGACCAGCGCATCCGGTACGGCCGGCGGAAAAAGGAGGGCGGGAAGCGCGCCGGTGCCCGGCGCCGCGCGGCCCGTGACCTTTTCGATGAAGCGGTAGCCGATGCGGTGCGCGGTGGCGACGAAGCGCGGCGCACGCGCGTCGTCCCCGAGCGCCTGCCGCAGTTCGCGCATGCAGGTGGCGATCACGCCTTCGCTCACGACCACCCTGGGCCAGACGCTGGCCAGCAGTTCGTCCTTGTGGACCACCTCGCCGGCCCGGCTGGCAAGCAGCCACAGGATCGCGAGCGGCTTGCGCGGCAGGTCCACGGGATGCCCGGACTGGAGCAGCGGCCCATGGGGCCCCATCAGCCGAAAAGGACCGAAGTGCAGTTCGACCGCAGGCGGTGCGTCAGGCCCCATCGTTTCTACATTCGGCACGAATATCGCTCCATTTCAGCCCGATCATGTGCCGAAAACGCGTGGTGTAGATAGCAAGTCCATGGAAGCTCAGAAGTTTCTCAGAGCTTTCTCAGGACTTTTCAGGCTCGCCTGGCTAAGGTTGGCCCATGGATCTCTGGCTTGGCTTCGGCCCGACGCAGCATGGATGAGGCTTCGGCTTCGGCTTCGGCTTCGGCTTCGGCGAGCCTGCCGCCGGACTGGGCGTTCGTCGTCCAGCTCCAGGGCGGAACGCCGTTTGCCGCCGCGCTGTTGCGCGGCCGCGTCGAGCACGTGGTCTCCGGTCGCGCCTGCCACTTCGGGTCGCTCGAAGCCATGCGCGTGTTCATGGAAGCGGTCATGGCGCCTGCGGCCGATCCGGATCCTGCACCACGCGCTGGGCATTGAACGGCACAGCGCAGATGCCGCGGCGGATGTGCTGCCGCGGCTGCGTCCCTGACGAGAGAACACCATGTCCCTGGAACTGCTGCGCGTGATCGCCCGCTGCGAACTGCCCGTCTCGTTCACGGACGCCGAGGCCATCGAGGGCCTGCGGGCACTCAAGGCCTGTGGCTATGTGATCGCGATGACGTCGGAGCCCGGCAGCGACAGGCCCCACGGAACAATCTCGATCATCACGCACAAGGGATGGCTCGCGGCGTACGAGCGGACGCGCCACGAGCTGCCTCAGGGTGGCGCATAGGACCCGGCGCAGCGTGGGCGCGCGCGGCCACGCGGCGGTGGCATGCGAGGTGACGCAGGTGCCGGAACCCTCGCATCTGACGCTGCTGGCCGTGGCGGTGCTGGGCCTGGCCCACAAGCGCCGGCCGCGCAAGGGCGTGGCGCAGCGCGACGGGGTTTGACTCGGGACCGCGGCGACAGGACGCGGCCTTTGCGGGACCGGTTCGGTCAGCCTTTCGCCAGCACCCCATGCAGCCACGGCGCCAGCGCGGCGCCGGCCGCCGCGGCCACGGCGGTCACGCAGCTGCCCCAGGCCAGGTCGGCCAGGGTCACATGCCAGGGCCAGTCCTTGAGCACGGCCTGGTTGGTCAGATCGAAGGTGGCGTAGGCCGTGAGGCCCAGCAGCGCGCCATGGCCCAGCGCGGCCCACAGCGGTCGGCGCGCCTGCAGCGCCGGCGCGACCGCGAAGAACACGATGGCGGCCACGTACAGCCCGTAGAACAGCGCGGCCGGCGCCAGCGCGAAGCGCTCGGCCATCAGGTGGCCGATGGCCGGGCGGTACAGGCGCTCGGCCATGGCGCCCAGCCAGACCGCGTCCAGCAGCAGGAAGGTGAGGGCGGTGACGGCGTAGGCGATGGCGATCTGGGGCAGCGGCATGGCGGTCGGACTCAGGACGGTGACCTGGGTACGCAGCGCCGCGCCGCCTGGATCACCGGCCCGGATCACGCGTCCGTATCGCCCGGCAGCAGCACCAGCCCCGGTGGCAGGGCCTCGCCGAACACGCGGCGCTGGTCGGCTTCGTCGAGCACCGTGGGCTCGCGCACCATGGCGGCCCAGCTCGGCGCGGCATGGGCGGCCTGCAGAGCGGCGGCGATCTGCACGCGCTGGGCTTCGGGCAGGTCGCGCGCGCGGTCGCCCGTGGCGCGCGCGATCTGGGCCACGGAGAAGGCCGCGGGCTCGCTGCGCGCCCAGTCCGGGTGCGCGCTGGCGATGCGCTGCAGCCAGGCCTGGGCCGTGGCCGGCGGCAGCACGTGGTGCGCACTCGCGTACAGCGGCTGGCGTGCGCCCAGCCGGCCCAGCGCCCACCAGAGTTCGGCCGTGGCGCCGCCCTGCAGGCGCTGCAGCAGCCAGCCGCCGAACTGGCTCTTGTGCGTGGGTGCGATGCGCTCGAAGCTCGCGGCCATGCGCAGCAGCTCGTCCAGCGCCTGCATGGGCGGGCCCTCGGGCCGGTCGACCTCGGTCCCGCCCGGCGGCTGCAGGTAGTAGGCGATGACCTCGAAGACCATGTCCTGCTGCTCGGCATCCAGGCCGCCCGCGATGCGGCGCCACAGGGTCCACCACTCCGACCATTGCTGGCTGTCGTGGCTGTGCGCGATGCCGGGGCCGAACAGCTCCCACATCTGCTGCATGCGCCAGCCGTCCAGCGGATCGCCATAGCCCGGGCGCAGCGTCCAGCCCACGAGGTTGAACCAGCTGCGCTCGTGCTGCAGCGAGCGGCGCCGGCGCCGGCCACCCTGCAGCAGCGCGCCGAACAGCGCGCGCAGCAGCGGCGCGTCCCAGGTGGCGCGCTCGCCGAGCAGGCGCTCCAGCGTGGCGCGCAGCTGGCGCACCTCCTTGGCGTCCACGCCCTGCATCTTGTCGCCGAACACGCGCGCGATGGCGGCCAGGGCCTCGGGCAGGCGCGGGTGCGCGGCCACGGGCGCATCGGCCGCCGCCTGCGCGGCCGCGCCGCGCAGCTGGAACGCCAGCTGCCAGCGCTGGCGCGGCGCGTCGGCCGCCACGCAATGCATCTCCAGCGTGCCGACCTCGGTGACCTGGGTCTCCAGCAGCACCTGCACGGTGGCACTGGCGCCGCCATTCCCGCCAATGGCCTTGGCATGGGCCTTCGGCTGCAGCACGGTGGCGATCGGCGGCAGGCGCAGGAAGTCGCCCGGCGTGGCGCCGGCCAGGTCCACGAGTTCGCCGGGCCGGTCGCGCCGGCCGGCGGCGCTGGTGGCCAGGTTGAAGCGCACGGGGCGCCCCAGCCGCAGGCTGAAGCGGTGCGCGTCCAGGCGCAGGGCTTCGCCTTCGGGCTGGCCCTGGGCGAGCAGGCAGACGCCGCGGCCGTCCTCGAGCACGAGGTAGTAGCTGCGTGCAGCGCTGCTGCGGATGCGGGGCGCCGCACCGGCCCTGGCCATGGCGTAGGCTACGGCGCCGCGCGCGACGGCGGCGTCGAGCCGCGGCGTGTCCAGCAGCCGGATCGGCGGCGCATCTGGCGCGCGCCAACGGTCCAGCGCGGCCAGCAGGCGCTCGCGCAGCACGCTCGCGTGGAACACGCCGCCATTGAGCAGCACCGTGTCGGGCATGGCGCCGCCCTGGCGCCGCAGGAAGGCCGCGATGTGGCGCGTGATGGCCGCGTCGCTCGCATAGGGCAGGCCGAACTCCACGAGCGCGCTGCGCGCGCGCTGCGGCGTGGCGTCTGCGGCGACCAGCGGGAAGAAGCCGTCCACGAGCAGCCGGTCCAGGTCGGCACGCGCAAGCGTGGCCTGGCGCGCACCGCCGATCAGCCGGCTGCCGCTGCCCTGCAGCGTGACCGTGGTCTCGGGCGGGCCGTTGGCGGCCAGCAGCCGCTCCTTGGCACTGCGGCAACGCTGCGTGAGCTGGGCGAGCTGCGCGGCGTTCAGTGGCGCGGACGTGCCGCCCCCCGACAGGCGCGGCTCGATCCAGCGCGCGAGCGCCAGGTCCATGTTGTCGCCGCCCAGCACCAGGTGGTCGCCCACACCGGTGCGCTCGAGCTGGGGCCGGCCCTGGGCGTCCAGCGTGGCCGTGATCAGCGTGAGGTCGGTGGTGCCGCCGCCCACGTCCACCACGAGCACGCGGCGCGTGCCGGCCAGCTGCTGTGCGAGCGTCGCCTGGTGGGCATGGACCCAGTCGTAGAACGCGGCCTGGGGCTCCTCGATGAGGTGCACGGCCGGCAGGCCGGCCAGCGCGGCGGCCTGCAGCGTGAGCTGGCGTGCGCCCTCGTCGAACGACGCCGGCACCGTGAGCACGATGTCCTGCTGGGCCAGCGGCGCCGCGGGGTGGGCCTGATCCCAGGCCTGGCGCAGATGGCGCAAATAGCTCGCGCTGGCGTCCAGCGGCGACACCTTGGCCACGTCGTCCGGCGCGCCCCAGGGCAGGATGGCGGCGGTGCGGTCCACGCCCGCATGCGAGAGCCAGCTCTTGGCACTGGCCACCAGCCGGCCCGGTGTCTGCTGGCCGAGTTCGCGCGCGAACGCGCCCAGCACGGCGGGCTCGTCCGACGGCCAGGGCAGCGGCAGGTCGGCCGCCGCCAGCGCGCCGCCGGCCGCATGGAAGCGCAGCGAGGGCAGCAGGGGCCGCGCCGCGATCTCGCCGGCCGCGACGGTCTGCGGGACCGCAAAGACCTGGATGCCGCCACCCGTGTCCGCGTCCTGACCCGCGTCCACGGGCGCATCCGCGGCCACATAAGCCAGCACCGTGTGCGTGGTGCCCAGGTCGATGCCGATGCGAAAGACGGCTGCGGGACGGCCGGCCATCGCGTCAGGCTGGGCTGTCTTGCCGCACCTCGAACTCGACCTTCCATTGGGCGCCCCCGGTCTCGGCGCCGGCCTGGGCCAGCAGCTCCAAGGTGCCGATGTCCGTCACGCGCGCGCGCAGCTGCACGGGCACGACCTCGCCCGCGGCGCGGCCTTCGGCCGGCAGCAGGGCCTCGATGCCGGCCAGCTCCTGCAGCTCGTCGGGCGACCAGAAGTCCAGCAGCGTGCCGGCCTGGTCCTCGCGCCGCACCGAGGAGCCGAAGAAGCGAAAGCGCACGGCTTCGCCGACCACCAGGCCCAGCTGCTGCGGCGGCAGCGTGGCCTCGGAGCCTTCTTCCATGCCGAAGGGGGCGACGCACAGCGCCTGCACGGGCGGCTCCAGCCCCGGCACGGCCGGCATGCTGGACTCGATGCCCACGTAGTAGGCCTGGGCCGTGCCGCCGCGGATGCGGATGCCGCGTCCTTCGCGCACCTGGCCGTAGTAGGCCGCGCCGCGCGCCACGGCGTGGTCCATGTCGGCGCCCTGCAGCAGCCGTGCGGCGGGCGCGCCGTCGGCGACCAGCCAGGCGTTCAGCGTGTCGAGCACGCGCTGCACGAGCAACTCGGACTTGAACGCGCCGCCGTTGAACAGCACGGCCGTGGGGTGCAGGAAGCTGGCCGCCTCGGCCGGCGCGAAGCCCGCCAGCTGCGCCGTGGCACCCACCTGGCGGCCCAGCAGCGCGGCCAGGTGGCGCGTGATGGCGGCATCCTGCGCATAGGGCAGGCCGATCTGCGTGAGGCCTGCGCGCGGGCGGCTGAGCGGGCGTGCGCTGCTCTCCACGGCCGGGAAGAAGCCTTCGAGCAGGATGGAAGACAGCAGCGCGCGCGGCAGTTCGGTCTTGATGGAGCCGCCGATCAGCTTGGAGCCGCGGCTGGGCACGACCAGCGGCACGCTGTGCAGCGAGGTGTCGCTGAGCAGCTGCTCCTTGGCCAGCCGGCAGGCGTAGGTCAGTGCGCGCATCTGCCAGGGGTCGAGCTGCTTGCCCTCGGCGGCCAGGCCACGCGCCACGCCATGGGCCAGTGCGAGGTCCATGTTGTCGCCGCCCAGGAGGATGTGCTCGCCCACGGCCACGCGCGTCAGCTGCAGGTTGCCGGCGTCCTCGGTCACGGCGATCAGCGAGAAGTCGCTGGTGCCGCCGCCCACGTCCACGACCAGGATCACGTCGCCCACCTGCACCTGCTTGCGCCAGCCTCCGGCGCTGCCAGCGATCCAGCTGTACAGCGCGGCCTGGGGTTCTTCCAGCAGCGTGGCGCCCTGGTAGCCGGCGGCCTGGGCGGCCTCGGCCGTGAGTTCGCGTGCGGCCGGGTCGAACGAGGCCGGGATGGTGACCGTGACGGACTGCTGGTCGAACGGTGCCTCGGGATGGCTGTGGTTCCAGGCGTCGCGCAGGTGGCGCAGGTAGCGCGTGCTGGCCTCGAGCGGCGAGAGGCGCTCGACCTCGGCCGGCGCGTCGGCCGGCAGCAGGGGCGCGCGCCGGTCCACGCCCGCATGGCCCAGCCAGCTCTTGGCGCTGGAGACCAGGCGGACCGGCGTCAGCGCGCCGTGGCTGCGTGCCCATTGCCCGGCGATGCGGTCGGGCGCGGTGTCCCAGGGCAGGGCCAGGTCGCCGGCCGCGAACTCGCTGGCGTGCGGCACGTAGAGGAAGGAGGGCAGCAGGTCGAACGCCTGCACCGCGCCGGGGCCGCTCTGCTGGGCGATGGGCAGGATCTGCGGGGCGCTGTCCTGGCCCTCGGGGGCCTGCAGCGCGGTGAAGGACAGCGCGCTGTGCGTGGTGCCCAGGTCGATGCCGATGGCGTAGCGCGTCATGCCGGCACCTCCGCGCGGCGCGCTGCGGTGTGCGGGATGGTCGTCGGGCAGGGGCGGCGGCTCACAGTTCCACCTCCGCCGCAGCGATCACGCGCGCATCGTGCCCTTCGGTCAGCGCCGGCAGGCGCACGGCCGTGGCGCGCCAGCCCTTGTGCTGCAGCGTGCCCGTGAACGGGGCCTGGCCGACCACGTTGCCGGTCAGGCGCACGGCGGCCGCATCGAAGCCGGCCGGCAGCGTCAGGCGGCTGCCCTCGGCTTCCGCGCGCACGGGCTCCAGGTCGAAGGTCTCGCGCAGCGCCTTGCGCGCACCGCCGTGCAGCAAGCGCGCGGCGCCGCCGACCTCGGCGTCGGAATAGGGGGCGATGTCCTCCTGCAGGAAATCGACGAAGCGGGCCTCGCGCTGGAGCACGCCCAGCAGCTGCAGCGCGGCGTCGACCTGCGCGGTCGCGCGCACGGGGGTGGGCGCCGGGGCCGGCACGGGTGCAGGCGGCGGGGCGGGCGTGGGCGCCGGCGCAGCGACGGGGGCCGCAACGGGCGGCTGGGCAGGCGCGGCGCTGCCGCTGCGCAGGGCCTGCACCTGGGCGGCGAGCCGGCCATCGCCCAGCAGGGCGAAGAAGGTGCCGATGGCCAGCGACAGGCGGGAGAAGAAGGGCAGTGGTTGTTCGTTCATCGGTGTGTTCGCAGCAAGGCAAACGGCCTGGAAGGCCAGGCCGGTGCCCTATTGTCCCGGATGCGGGGGGCCGGCCCGAATCGCCCTGGGCCCGCACAGGCTGTGGCCGCCGTGCACGAGGCGGCGCCAGCGGCAGGCCGCCATTCGTAAATGGTTGTTACGAGCGACAATGCCCCATTCCGGTGAGCGATCACCCCTTGTTTGTCCAGCGCCTCTTTCTGCATGACCCGGCCGACCACCCTGTCTTGGATCCGTTCCCCCCACGCTGACCCCGCGCTGCCGACCCTCGAGCAGATCGACCGCAGCCAGGACGCCAAGGTCCTGCAGGTCACCCATGCCAAGTCCATCGCCGCGACCTTGCGCGAGATGGTGGTGGCCACGGAGCCCGTGACGGTCTACCTGGCCGACGGCGTGTCCTGCGTGTCGGGCCGCTTCGCGCAGCTGCTGGAGCCGCGCCCGCGCTTCGTGCTCGTGACCGAGCAGGCGCCCGTGCCACCGCCGGGCCCGGCCATCGTGGTGGCCGCGCCGGACAACTTCCGCATCCAGTTCCACGCCCATTTCGAATGGCGCCAGCTCGCGGACCAGACCCTGGAGGCCACGGCCGAGCTGCCGGGCAACCTGGTGCGCCTGCAGCGGCGCCAGCACCTGCGCGTGGAAACGCCGCTGGGGCCCTCGCTGCGCGCCGAGTTCCATGCCCAGGGCAAGAAACGCATGATGACGGTCGACGACCTGTCGCTGGGCGGCGTGGGCCTGCGCGGCCCCTTGCGCGAGCACCGCGACCTGCTGACCAACCAGCGGCTCGAGCGCGTGCGGCTGGAGCTCGGCGCCACGGTACTTACCGATGTGCGGCTGGACGTGTGTTCGCGCCGCTCCTACCGCTCCTTTCTCGCGGGCGAGCAGCTGCACTTCGGCTGCCAGTTCGTGGACCTGCCCGACAGCGCGCGCCAGACGCTGGAAGATGTGCTGCTGCGCCTGGAGCAGGAACGCGGGCAGGGCGGCGCGGCCTAGTATTCCCGCGCCGCCGCCCGGCGTACGGGCTCAGGACACCGCGCCGTAGACCAGGTTCTTGTAGAGCATGCGCGTGTGGATGCGGTTGGACGGGCACTGCGC
>DATKFT010000853.1:0-10250 GCA_035544335.1 Pseudorhodoferax sp. | reverse complement strand
AGCAAGCGGTCCAGCGGCACCTGGACCCTGACCTCGCGCTGTGGCACGCTGGCCATGATCTTGTACTGCGGCAGGCTGGTGTCGCGCACCATCATCGCGGCCGTGGGCATGCCGTCACGGTTGACCAGCACCGCCACGCGCGGCGTGCTGGTGTTCCTGCCGCGCTGCACCACCACCGCGAGTTCGTTGTTGGCCAGCCGCACGTGCAGGCCCGGCGAGTAGACGCCCACGGCCTTGATCAGCGCCGCACCGGCCTCGTCGACCTGCTGCTCCTCGTCGAAGTAGCAGCCCTGCATGGCGGCCGAGGTCGACATGGGCGTGCGCGAGACGCGCGGCGCCAGCCGGCTCGTGAACATGTCGGCGCGCTGGATCAGCCGCGCTAGCCGCTGCGGCGGCGTCTTCTTGGCCAGTGGCCCGGGCGCCCTGTCGTGGTGGTGGCGTACGGCCAGCAGCCAGTTCTCGTCGGTCACGCCGAGCGCCAGCAGCTGCGCGAAACTGCGCTGCGCGTGCAGTTCGATGGCCTCGATCTGGGCCGCCGTCAGCGCCTGCGCCTGCTGGGCCAGCTGGTCCTGCAGCGCCGTCGTGCTGAGGTTCATGGTCAGCGCGGCCTTGCCCAGTGGCTCGTCGAGTGCTTCTGGCCACTGCAGCACGTCGCGCGCCGCCAGGCTGCACACCACGTAGACCAGCATCGCGTGCGTGGCGCTGTACATGCGCAGCTCGGTGGCCGACAGCCGGTTCAGCGCCAGCAGCGTGGCGTCCGGATGGTTCAGCACGGCCTCGCGCAGTTCGCGGTAGAGCCGGTCCAGCCGGGCCAGGAAATCCTCGGCCTGCGGCTCGCGCAGCAGTCCGTTTGCGCGCGACTGCAGCGCCACCCAGTCGGGCCGGTCGGCTTTCTCGGGCACCACGTTGCTGGAGAACAGGTCGCTGGGCGCGATCTTCACGTTCTGGATTTCGCCCAGCGTGCGCTCCGAGCGCAGCATGTCGTGCAGCTTGCCCACGTAGGCGCGCTGGCGGTCGTCGCTGGCATCCATGTCGATGCACACCGTGATGCCGCGCGCCGCCCACTGCAGGAATTCGCCGCGCGTCTGGATCACGTAGCCCCGGTTGGCCAGCAGCACGCCGCGTTCGGTCAGCAGGTCGAAGGGCAGCGGCTGGCCCAGCTTGATCGAGCTGATGTTGACGGCGACAAGGTTCATGGCCGCACGATTATGGAGGCCGCGCCGCCGGCTGCGTACCACGAAATGCGCCGCCAAGCGGGTGCATTTCCGGCGCTGTCCCCAGCCAGCCGGGCCGCTGGCGCAGGGCCGGCGATCCACTAGCATCGGCTTCCATGACTGCTTTTGCTCCTCCGGACTTCCTGGCCAAGATCTGCGCACGCGCCGACGCGCCGGCCCGCCTGGCCGCACTGCCCGGCCCCAAGGTCTTCACCAACGGCGTGTTCGACATCCTGCACCGCGGGCATGTCAGCTACCTGGCCCAGGCGCGCGCGCAGGGCGCCAGCCTGGTCGTGGGCCTCAACAGCGACGCCTCGGCCAGGCGCCTGGGCAAGGGCCCCGAGCGCCCGCTCAACGGCGAAGTCGACCGGGCCGTGATGCTGGCCGCGCTCGCGTCGGTCGACCTCGTGACCTGGTTCGACGAGGACACGCCGCAGGCGCTGATCGCCGAGTTGCGGCCCGACCTCATCGTCAAGGGCGGCGACTACGACATGGACAAGCTGCCTGAAACGGCGCTCGTGCGCAGCTGGGGCGGCGACGCGCTCGCGATCCCCTTCGTCGACGGCTACTCGACGACCGCCCTGGTCGCGCGCATCCGCCACATCCACGACAAGCCGTAGGCCAGCAGCGCGCAGAGCAGTCCGGCCAGCGCGCCGGTCAGGTGCGCGCCCGTGGCCACCGCGAAGCCCCATTCGGGTTCGAACACCAGCGGCCGGCTCCAGGCAGCTTCGGCCAGCAGCTTGGCGGCCAGGCCCGCGCCCAGCAGCGCGGCCCAGGCCCGGTGCGCGCGCGCGAACGCGCAGTGCACCACCAGCACGGCCACGCCCGCATGCAGCACGCCCGACAGCCCGGCGTAGCGCCCGATCTGCGGAAACAGCAGCAGCGCCAGCGTGGACAGCGGCCAGGCCGCCGCCCAGGCCCAGGCCTGGGCACGCGGCACCTGCAGCGCCACGCCCAGCACCGCGAGCGCGCACAGCGCCAGCAGGTTGGCCAGGCCGTGGGCCGGCGAGCGGTGCACGAGCGCGGCCGTCCACCAGCTGGCCGGCTCGGTCGCGAAGTCGCGCCACCACTCCCAGTCGAGCGGGTTGCGCAGCCACCAGGCCCACAGGGTGCCGCCTGCCAGCAGCAGGCACAGGGCGGGCCAGGACCAGTCGTCGTCTCGGTTCACACCCTCAGTGTGGCACGGCCGGCGGCGTCGACGCCGTCGGCGGCGGCGTCCTGCGCAGGCGGCGCCAGCCGCGGCGCAGCCACTGCTCGAAGTCGTCCACGTAGGTGAACACGGCCGGCACCACGAGCAGGCTCAGCACCGTGGAGGTGATGAGCCCACCGATCACGGCCGTGGCCATGGGCGAGCGAAAGCTCGCGTCCGCCGCGCCCCAGCCCACGGCGATCGGCAGCATGCCAGCGCCCATGGCCAGCGTGGTCATGATGATGGGGCGCGCGCGCTTGTGGCAGGCGTCCAGCAGCGCTTCCCAGCGGTTCATGCCGCGGTCGCGCCGCGCCACGATGGCGTACTCCACGAGCAGGATGGAGTTCTTGGTCGCGATGCCCATCAGCATGATGAGCCCGATCAGCGAGGGCATGGAAAAGCTCTTGTCGGCGACCATGAGGCCCACGAAGGCGCCGCCCAGTGACAGCGGCAGCGCCGCCAGGATGGTCACGGGCTGCAGGAAGTCCTTGAACAGCAGCACCAGCACGATGTAGATGCAGACCACGCCCGTCAGCATGGCCAGGCCGAAGCCCGTGAACAGCTCGCCCATGGCCTCGGCGTCGCCCACGTCGAGGATGCGCACGCTGGCCGGCAGGTTCTTCACGGCCGGAAGCATGCGCACCGCCTCGGTCACGTCGTTGAGGCCACGCGTGGACAGCTCGATCTCGTAGTTCATGTTGCGCGCGCGGTCGTAGCGGCTGATCACGGCCGGCCCGCCGGCCAGCTCCAGGCTGGCCACCTCGCCCAGGCGCACCGGCCCGTGCGCACCCGGAACGGCCAGGCTTTCGAGCAGCGCGAGGTCCTGGCGTGCATCGTCGCGCAGCTTGACCATGATCGGGACCTGGCGCTCGGGCAGGCTGAGCTTGGCCAGCTGGTTGTCGTAGTCGCCCATGGTCGCCACGCGCAGCGTGTCGGCGATCGCGGCGCTCGTCACGCCCAGGTCGGCCGCGCGCGCGAAGTCCGGCCGCACCACGATCTCGGGGCGCACCAGGCTGGCCATCGAGGTCACGTTGCCGATACCGGGAATCGTGCGCAGCTCGCGTTCCACGTTGGTCGCGGCCTCGCGCAGCGCATGCGGGTCCTGGCTGGACAGCGCGAGCACGTACTTGTCGTTAGAGCCGCCCAGGCCCACGCCCGTGCGCACGCCGGGCAGGTCGGCGAGCGCGGCGCGGATCTGCTGCTCGATGAGCTGCTTCTTGGGCCGCTGGCCGCGCGGCGCCAGCTGCAGCGTGAGTGTGGCCTTGCGCGCCTCGACGAAGTTGCCCGAGAACGGATCGGCGCCCGCGCTGCCCGCGCCGATGGCGGTGTAGATGTCGCCGATGTGGTCGATCTGGAGCAGGCGCTGGCGCACCTGCTCGGCCATGGCCAGCGTCTGCTCCAGCTTGGCGCCGGGTGGCAGCTCCACGCGCACCTGGGTCTGCACGTTGTCGTCGGGCGGGATGAAGCCCGAGGGCAGCAGCGGGATCAGCGCCAGCGAGCCGAAGAAGAACAGCGTGGCGCCCACCATGGTCAGCACGCGGTGCCGCAGGCAGGCCTGGGCGGCGCGCATGTACCAGGAGAGCCAGCCCGGCTCCTTCTCCTGGCCCACCAGCGGCTTGAGCATGTAGGCGGCCATCATGGGCGTGAGCAGCCGCGCCACCACGAGCGAAGCGAACACCGCCAGCGAGGCGGTCCAGCCGAACTGCTTGAAGAACTTTCCGACCACGCCGCTCATGAAGGCCGTGGGCAGGAACACCGCGATCAGCGTGAAGGTGGTCGCCACGACGGCCAGGCCGATCTCCTCGGCCGCCTCCATGGCCGCCTGGTAGGGCGTCTTGCCCATGCGCAGGTGGCGCACGATGTTCTCGACCTCGACGATGGCGTCGTCCACGAGGATGCCCACCACGAGCGACAGCGCCAAGAGCGTGATGATGTTGATCGAGAAGCCCAGCAGGTACATGCCGATGAAGGCCGGGATCACCGACAGCGGCAGCGCCACGGCCGAGACGATGGTCGCGCGCCAGTCGCGCAGGAACAGCCAGACCACGAGCACCGCGAGCACGGCGCCCTCGTAGAGCAGCTTCATCGAGGCGTCGTATTCCTCGGAGGCGATCTTCACGAAGTCCAGCGTGCGCGTGAGCTGGATGTCCGGGTGGTCGGCCTGCAGCTTGCGCAAGGCCTCCTCGACACCCGCGCCGACCTCGACTTCGCTGGCACCGCGCGAACGCGCGACCTCGAAGCCCACCACCTGCTTGCCGTTGAGCACGGCGGTGGCGCGCCGTTCGGCCACGGTGTCCTCGACCGTGGCCACGTCCGACAGCAGGATGCGCCGGCCATCGGACAGCGGGATCTGCATGCGCCGCAGTTCGTCGGCCGACTGCACGGTGGCGATGGTGCGCACGGGCTGCTCGCTGCCGCCCAGGTCGGTACGCCCGCCCGCGCTTTCCAGCTGTACCTGGCGCAAGCGGCGCGACACATCGGCCGCGGTGGCGCGCAGCGCCTGCAGCTTGGCCGGGTCCAGCGCCACGCGGATCTCGCGGCTCACGCCGCCCACGCGGTTCACGGCGCCCACGCCGCGCACGGCCAGCAGCCGGCGCGCCACGGTGTCGTCCACGAACCAGGACAGGGCTTCGTCGTCGAGCCGGTTCGAGGAGATCGCGAAGGCCAGGATGGGCTGGGAGGCCAGATCCAGCTTGGTCACGATGGGGTCGCGCAGGTCGGTCGGCATGTCCGAGCGCACGCGGCTCACGGCCGAGCGCACGTCGTCCACGGCCTCCTGGATCGGCTTTTCGAGCACGAACTCGGCCGCGATCGTGGCCGAGCCATCGGTCAGCGTGCTCGTCACGTGCTTGAGCCCCTGCAGCGTCGCGATCGCGTTCTCGATCTTGCGCGCCACGTCGTTCTCCAGCTGCCCGGGCGAGGCGCCCGGCAGCGCGGCGGTCACGATGACCACGGGCAGGTCCATGTCCGGGAAGTTCTGCACCTTCATGGACTTGAAGGCGAACAGCCCGCCCAGCGTCAGCAGCACGAACAGCATCGCCGCCGGGATGGGGTTCTTGATCGACCAGGAAGACAGGTTCATGGCGTGTCTCGCCTCACTTGGCGGTGGCCGGCGTCTCGGCCGGGGTGGCGGCCGGCGCCGCATCGACCACGCGCACGAGGTCGGCGTCGTTGAGGAAGCCCGCGCCTTCGACCACCACGCGTGCGCCGGCGGGCAGCTCGGTCGTGATCTCGATGCGCTCGCCGATGCGCCGGCCGGCCTGCACCTTGCGCATCTGCACGCGGTTGTCGGCCTGCAGCAGCATCACGGTGTTGAAGCCGTCGCGCGGCACCACGGCCGCGGCCGGCACGGTCAGGGCGGCGCTCCTGCCCAGCGCGAACTCGCCGCGCGCGAACATCCCAGCCTTGATGCCTTTGGCGCTCTGCACGCCCGGGATGTCCACATAGACCAGCCCATTGCGCGTCTGCGCGTCCACGGTCGGCGCGATGCTGCGCACCTTGCCCTGCACCTGTTCGCCGCCCGGCGCCGTCACGCGCACGGGCATGCCCACGGACAGGCGGCCCAGCTCGGCCGCGCCGACCTCGGCGCGCCATTCCAGCCGGCCCTGGCGGATCAACCGGAACAGCTCGGTGCCCGAGCCGACCACGCTGCCCACGGTGGCGCTGCGCGCGGAGATGATGCCGTCGTCGGGCGCCGCCACCAGCGTGTTGCGCCCGCGCACCTGCTGCGCGGCCAGCACCGCCTCGGCCGCCTCCACGCGCGCCTGGGCGGTCTGCTCGGCGGTCTGGTACTGCGTGATCTGTTGCTGGCTCAGCGCGCCGGTCTTCTCCAGCGTGCGCGCGCGGGCCGCATTGCCGGCTGCGTCCGCCGCCGTGGCGCGGGCCTCGGCCAGCGCGGCCTTGGCCTGGGCCACGTCGGCGTCGATGGTCTCGGGCGCGAAACGGGCCAGCACCTGGCCGCGGCGCACCACGTCGCCCACGTTCACGCGCACCTCCGCGAGGCGCAGGCCGGCCGATTCGGAGCCCACGCTGGCTTCCTGCCAGGCGGCGATGTTGCCGTTGGCTGCCAAGGTGACGGCCAGCTCGGCCGGCTCGGGCGCGGCCACGCGCACGGTCAGCGCGGGGCGTGGCTGGGGTGCGTCGGCCGGGCTGGCCTTGGCACTGGCCTGCGCCGCGTCGGCGGCCGGCTGGCGCGTGAACCACCAGCCTGCGGCGGCGAGCGCCACGGCGGCGATGAGGGCGATGGTGACGGAGCGTTTCATGGCGAGACGGAAGAAGGTTGGGATTGCGCGGCCACCGGGCCGCTGTCGTCGGAGCGCGTCCAGCCGCCGCCGAGCGCGCGGTACAGCGACACCCAGGCTTCGCTGCGTTCGCGCTGCAGCGCCACGCGCGCGGTCTGCGCCGCGAACAAGGTGCGGCGTGCGTCCTCGAGTTCGAACAGGCTGGCCAGGCCGCCGTCGTAGCGCGCCTGCGTGGCGTCGAACGAGGCCTGGTAGCCGGCCACGGCGGTGTCGGCATCGGCCGCGCGCTGGGCCGTGTCCTGCAGCCGCAGCAGCGCTTCCTCGACCTCGCGCACGCCCTGGCGCACCTTGGCGCGGTACAGCGCCACGGCCTCGTCGTAGCGCGCACGTGCGGCCTCGGCATTCGCGGCGCGCGTGCCGCCGTCGAAGATCGGCAGGCTCAGCTGCAGCGGGCCGATGCTCCAGCTGTTCACCGTCTGGCTGGTGCCGGCACCGCGCACATGCAGCGCCGAGATGCTGCCGGCCAGCGAGAGCCGCGGGTAACGCTGGGCCTGGGCCGCGCCGGCGTCGGCACTGGCTGCGGCCACGGCCAGCTCGGCCGCGTAGACGTCGGGCCGCTGCGCGAGCGCGCGCGCGGGCACGCTGTCCACGGCCTGCAGCGCGGGCAGGGACGGGTCGCCGGCCTGGGCGGCCAGCCGCTGCGCCAGGGCCGGCAGCTCCCAGCCCGTCAGTGCGACGAGCGCCTGGCGCTGCAGCGCGCACTGCGTGCGCTGCTGTGTGAGCCGGGCCGCGGCGTCGGCCGCGCTTGCGCGCGTGAGCGCCGCATCCGCGGGTGCGGCGAAACCGGCCTTTTCGGACAGCGCGGTCAGGCGCGCGCTCTCGCGGCGCGAGGCAGTGTCCAGCTGGCTGACCGCGAGCTGGCGCGCGCAGGCGCGTTCGGCGAAGTAGGCGTTGGCCGTCTCGGCCGCCACGGCCACGCGCGCCTGGTGCCACTGCGCGCGGCTGGCCGACAGCCGCGCACCCGCGGCGTCGCGCGTGGCGGCCAGGCCGCCGAACAGGTCGATCTCCCAGCCGGCCTGCAGGCCGGCCTGCGCGTTCGTGAAGCTCGGCAGCGAGGCCGTGCCGCCCGAGGCGCCGCCGCTGCCCGTGGACAGCTGGTTGCCGCGGCTCAGCGAGGCGCTGCCGTCCAGTGTGGGCCCCATGGCCGCGCCGGCCTGCACGCGCGTGGCACGGGCGTCGGCGATGCGCGCGGCTGCGCTCGCGATGTCGGGGCTGGCGGCCTGCGCGGCCGTGATGAGTTCGACCAGCAGCACGTCGCCGGACTGGGCCCACCAGTCGGCCAGCACGGGCAGCGCACCGGCATGCGGCAGATCGGCCTGCGGTGTCTGCCATTGCGCGGGCACGGGGGCCTGGACGGCGGCGGGCGGCCGCGTGACGCTGCACGCGGCCAGCAGCAGCGGCAGGCCGGCCAGCGCCAGGCGCCGCAGCGCGGGGGAGGGAAACGAAGAGAAGGGGTTCATGCTTTGCTGCGGGCCTTGCTGGCCTTGCTGGCCTTGCTGGCCTTGCTGGCCTTGGCGGCTTTCTGGGCCACGGGGAAGCGGCGGCGCGCCTGCTCGGCGTCCACCAGCACCAGGGCGTAGTCCACCAGGCGCTCGGACCAGCGGTCGATGGCGCCGGCGTCGCGCATCAGCCTGGGGTGGATCGCGTCGATCAGGTCGTGGGTGATGAACAGCTGCATGCCCAGGCCCGTGATGGCGAAGGTCAGCCGGTGCAGGTCGTCGTCGGCGGGCACGCCCAGGTGGCGCGCGAGGACCTCGAGCAGGGCCATGTGCGGGCCCTTGATGTCGCGCTCGACCTCCTGCGCCCACCGGCCCGTGGGCTCCAGCATCTCGCGCATGTGCAATCGCATGCACTGGCGCACGATCTCGCCCTGCTTGAGCGGCTCCACGTAGCTGGTCAGGAAGCGGCGCAAGGCCTCGGCGATCGGCAGTTCGGGCGCGCTGAACAGCTCGGTCAGCTGGCCGGCATTGCCGCCCATGGGCTCGTCGAAGCAGGCCGCGTACAGCCCGGCCTTGTCGCCGAAGTAGTAGCGGATGGCGGCCAGGTTCACGCCCGCGGCCTGCGCGATCGCGCGCGTGGAGGTCTTCGCGAAGCCGTGCTCGGCGAACAGCGCGAGCGCTGCCGAGAGCAGCTGGGCGCGGGCTTCCTGGCCGTCGCTGCGGACGGCGGCCAGGCGTGTGGCGGGGGCGGGGGCGGTCTTCATGCGCCGCGCATTACAGCACAGTTCAATCGATTGATTGAACTGTGTCGGGGTAGGCATCATGGACTTTGCGATGCTGGCACAGGCTGGCGGCATGGCGCTGCGGGTGCCTCCTCACACCTGATGATGCGGGGCGTCCCGCAAGTCGTCAGGATCAGGATGTACTTTGGAGGGGCGTGGTGGGCTGGCGTCCGTGGTCAAGCGCCTGGACACCACCGAGCGAGCCTCGGCCTGGGCGCGCCCTGGAGGCCAGGCGCATGTTCTTGAACCTTGTCCCTGCCCGCGAAGGATGTCCACCATGCCGATCTCCAGCGCTTTGAAAAACGGTTCCAGAGGCCCGGCCGTTCTGGAAATCCAGACGCAGCTGCTGGCGCTGGGTTACGCCCTGCCGCGCTTCGGCGCCGATGGCGACCTCGGCGATGAGACCCTCGCCGCCTATGGCGCGTTCCTGATGGAGGCGGGCCTGCGCACGCCGTCCGATGAACTGCCGAAATCGGTCACCGTTGCCGGCGCTGTGGCCCTCGACCAGGCGTTCCAGGCCCTGAACCAGAACGCGCAGCCCGCGAAGATCCTCAACGAGGAGGCCCACCATCCGCATGCCGGGCGCTCGACATCCATGCCGTTTCGTCCCTGGCGCAGGGTCACGGCCATCGTGCTGCACCAGACCGCCACCAAGATCGGCGAGAAGGCTTCGTCCTGGCACACGGTTCCCATCCACTTCGGCGTCACGCGCGCCGGCAAGATCTACCAGCTCTACGCGCTGACCGAGGTCTGCAACCATGCCAGCCATGCCGAGCTCAACCGCACGAGCGTGGGCATCGAGATCGATGGCTGGTTCTGCGGCATCGAAGGTCAACCCGAGACACTGTGGCAGCCCGGCGGCTCGGCGCCGAAGCGCAGGCCCATGGACTTGCCGACGGAGCAGGAGGATGCGGTCAAGACGGCGGTGGCGTGGACCATCACGACCGTGGCCGCCAACGGCGGAACCATCCAGCGGATCCACCCGCACCGGCAGTCCAGCAAGGACCGCCGGTCCGATCCCGGTTCCTTGATCTGGCAACGCCTGGGCATGTGGGCCAAGACGGAGTTCGGGCTCGACGATGGCGGCAAGGACTTCACGCTGGGCGACGGACTGAAGATTCCCGCGGCCTGGGACCCCGCGTACGTCGGCAACCGGTATTGATGGCCTGACGGCCGCAAAGCTCGGCGAGGCGCGCTTTCCCCGGCCATGGGCGCGACCCGCCCGAGAGGGTCGCGGCTTTGGACATCGGCATTCCAGGGTCGACGTGCGGCCTTCTTTCTACAATGCGGCCCTTTTGCCCGGGCATCCATGGACATCGTCGTCA
>DATKFT010000852.1:0-1818 GCA_035544335.1 Pseudorhodoferax sp. | reverse complement strand
AGCGGGCCGGTGCGCAGCACGGCTTGCTGCGGACCTTCGGCCAGGCCTGTCTGCGCCAGCGTGGCCTGCCAGTCACGCCGCGCAGCGCCATGGTCCAGCATGCTCGCGCCGCCGGCCACGACCAGGCGGGCGTCCGCCCAGGCCGGGTCTTCGGCGCGCCGCTGCGCGAAGGCCTGCAGCAGGCGCACCGTGTTCTTGCGCGCCTCCACGCCGCCGACCAGCAGCACCACGGGGCCGGTGGCCGCGGGCAGGCCCAGGGAGGAGACGGCCGCAGCATCGCCGGGCTCCGGCGCGGGCCGGTAGCGCGTGAGGTCCACGCCGTTGAACATGCGTTCGGCCGGCTGGCCCAGGGTCTCGTGGAAATGCCGGCACCAGCCGTCGCTGACGCAGGCCAGGCCGTCGGCCGCGCGCCAGGCGCGCTCCTGCCAGCGGTTGAGAACGTCTTGCGCGAAGTCGTCCAGGTGGTGCACGGTGCGCAGCCAAGGGGGCAGCACATGGCCGGCCTCGCGCAGCAACGCCAGTGCGTTGCCCGAGAGGCTGTCCTGCGCGTGGACCAGGTCGAAGCCGCCGCGCCCGAGCAGCGGCGGCAGGGTCTGCACCAGCGCATCGATGCGCTGCGCGACCTGGGCCACGAGCTCGCCGTGCAGTGCGGGCAGCGCGATGGTCTCGACCGGGAAGCGGACCGCGCGGAACAGCGTCTCGCCGGGCTCGGCCGAGGCGATCACGGTCACGGCATGGCCGCGCCGCACCAGGGCCTCGGCCAGTTCCAGCGTGTGGACCACGCCGCCGCGCGGGCGCACGGAATGGGTCAGCAGCGCGATCTTCATGGCCTTGCCCCACAGCATTCCGCGGCCGAGCGCAGCGATGGCCCGTGTGGGACCCCGCTCCCGGGGCCCCTGTACCCACGCCGAGGAGCGCAGTGGACTGGGCGGCGCTCCTCGGCAGGGGCACAGGGGAAATTCCCACTCGGGCCATCGCTGCGCTCGGCCTGGGGCCCGGGCCGTCGCTGCGCTCGGCCTGGGCATGCAGCTGTGGAGCTCATGATGCCCTCCTCGTCTCGACGGCCGGTGCGATGAAAGGCTGCTGCGCGAGGTCCCAGAGCGGCACGCGCGCATCGCCCAGCTGCAGGGCCAGCACACTGCCGCGGTGCACGGTGCCCACATCGGCGCAATCGATGCCGCGCGCGGCGAAGCGGGCGATGGTCTCCTCGGCCTGGGCCGGCCGCACGCTGAGCACGTAGCCGAAGCTCGGGAAGGCCGTGAGCCAGCGCAGGCGCTGGGCCGCGCCATCGGGATCGGACCAGTCCGGCACGCTGGCCGGGCGCGGCAGCCGGGAAAGCTCCACGGTGGCGCCCAGGCCCGAGCACTCCAGCAGCATGAGCGCCGTGCCCAGCACGCCGGCCATGCTGATGTCCTTGCCCGCGTCGACGAGACCGGCCTCGGCCAACGCGGGCAGCAGCGCCATGTCGCCGCGCAGGCGTTCGGCCGGCGCGGGGGTCGAGGCGTTCCAGAACGGCGCCTCGCCCTGCCACTGGCCGCGCAGATCCACGGCCACGAGCAGCCGGTCATCGGCTTGGGCCGCGAAGCTGCTGATGAGCCGCTGCGCGCGGCCCAGCACGGCCACGGCCAGCTGAGCACTGGCCGCGCGCAGGTTGGTGTGGCCACCGACCAGCGGCACGCCGTAGCGCTCCGACGCCGCGCGCATGCCGGCCAGCACCTCGTGGCCCTGCTCGGCACCGCCCGCCCACAGCGCATCGACCACGGCCAGCGCGCGGCCGCCCATGGCCGCGATGTCCGACAGGTTGACCATCACCGCGCT
>DATKFT010000851.1:0-10200 GCA_035544335.1 Pseudorhodoferax sp. | reverse complement strand
GAGCAGCTCGCCGATCATGGCCTGCGCGGGCGACAGCGCGATGTCGATCTGCGTGCCGTGCATGAGCTCGGCATAGCTGCGCCGGTTGATCAGCGCCAGCACGCGCTTGGCCCCCAGCTGCTTGGCCAGCAGGCAGGACATGATGTTGTTCTCGTCGTCGTTGGTCAGCGCGAGGAACAGGTCGATGGTCTCGATGCCCTCGTCCTCGAGCAGGTTCTCGTCGGTGGCGTCGCCGTTGAGCACCAGCACCTCGTGCGGCAGCCGGCCGGCCAGCAGCGTGCAGCGTTCGGCATCGTGCTCGATGATCTTGACGTGGAAACCTGCCTGCGCGGAGGCCAGTTCCTGCGCGAGCCGCTCGCCCACGCGCCCGCCGCCCGCGATCATGATGCGCTGCACCTGGCGCCGGGGCCGGCCCTGGCCGCGGTGCTCGTCGCGGTGCAGCGCGTTGAGCACGCGCGGGATGTCCTCGCGCGCGGCCAGCACGAACACCTCGTCGCCGGGCTCCACGCGCGTCGGCCCGTCGCAGCGGATGAAGCGGTCGGGCTCGTCCTCGAAGCGGCGGTAGATCGCGACGATGCGCATGGGCACGTCGGGCACGCAGTCGCGCAGCTCGGCGATGCTGTGTGCGACCAGTGGCGCGCCGGCCACGGCGCGCACCGAGACCAGGCAGGCCAGGCCGCCCGCGAACTCGCGCACCTGCAGTGCCTCGGGGTACTCGATGAGCTTGAAGATGTAGCGCGTCAGCGATTCCTCGGGGCAGATCACGCGGTCGACCGCAAAGCCTTCCTTGTCGACCAGGTCGCTGCCATGGCGGAAGGCCTGTGAGCGCACGCGCGCGATGCGCGTGGGGATGTTGAAGCGGCGGTGCGCGATCTTGCAGCACACGAGGTTGGTCTCGTCCAGCGCCGCGCAGGCGATCAGCATGTCGGCGTCGCGCGCGCCGGCTTCCTCGAGGATGTCGGGGTCGACGCCGCTGCCGACCAAGCCGCGCAGGTCATAGCGGTCCTCCAGCGCGCGCAGGCGGCGCGCGTCGGTGTCGATGACCGTGATGTCGTTCTTCTCGGACACCAGGCTGTCGACCACGCTCTCGCCGACACGGCCGGCGCCCAGGACGATGATGCGCATGGTGAAGGTGGCGCCAACGCGGGCGGCGGACCGCCAGCGGGATCAGCCGCGCACTTCCCCGTTGCCCAGTACCACGTACTTGAGCGAGGTGAGCCCCATCAGGCCCACGGGGCCGCGTGCGTGGAACTTGTCGGTGCTGATGCCGATTTCCGCGCCCAGGCCGTATTCGAAGCCGTCGGCGAAGCGCGTGCTGGTGTTGACCATCACGCTGGCCGAGTCCACCTCGCGCAGGAAGCGCTGGGCATGCAGGTGGTCGCGCGTGAGGATGGCATCGGTGTGGTGGCTGCCGTAGCGGTTGATGTGGGCAATCGCCTCGTCCAGGCCCGCGACCACCTTGATGGCGATGACGGGCGCGAGGTACTCCTCGGACCAGTCCTGCTCGGTGGCGGGCACGAGCTGGGCGCCGGCCACGGTGGCCAGGATCGCGGCGGCCTCGGCATCGCAGCGCATCTCCACGCCCTTGGCCGCGTAGACCGCGCCGATCTTGGGCAGGAACTCGGCCGCCACGCCGCGCGCGACCAGCAGGCCCTCGGCCGCATTGCAGGGGCTGTACTTCTGCGTCTTGGCGTTGTCGGCCACGGTCACGGCCATGGCGATGTCGCAGGGCGCGTCCACGTAGACATGGCAGTTGCCGTCCAGGTGCTTGATGACGGGCACCTTGGCTTCGCGGCTGATGCGCTCGATCAGGCCCTTGCCACCGCGCGGGATCACCACGTCCACATGCTCGGGCATCGCGATGAGCTGGCCCACGGCCTCGCGGTCGGTGGTCTGCACGAGCTGCACGGCCTCGGCGGGCAGGCCGGCCTCTGCGAGTGCTTGCTGGACCAGCTGGGCCAGCGCCTTGTTCGATTCGATGGCCTCGGAGCCGCCGCGCAGGATGCAGGCGTTGCCGCTCTTGATCGACAGGCTGGCGGCCTCGATGGTCACGTTGGGCCGGCTCTCGAAGATCATCACGAACACGCCGAGCGGCACGCGCATCTGGCCCACGCGGATGCCGCTGGGCTGCTGCTGCATGCCGCTGATCTCGCCGATCAGGTCGGGCATGGCGGCCAGCTGCTCGCAGCCCTGGGCCACGGTTTCCAGCACCTTGGGCGTCAGGCGCAGGCGGTCGACCATGGGGGCCGACAGCCCAGCGGCTTCGGCGCGCGCGATGTCGCGGGCATTGGCCTCGGCCAGCCCGGGGCCGCTGTCGCGCAGCAGGCGGGCCAGGGCGCGCAGCGCCTGGTTCTTGGTGGCCGTGCCGGCACGCGCCATCGCGGCCGAGGCTTGGCGCGCCTGCAGACCCAGGGTCTGCGTGTATTCGGCGACGTTCAAAGCGTTCATGGGCCCGATTGTGGCCCAGATGCCACCGGGACGCCCGCCCCGCCGGCCGGCCAGCGCGGCAGCGTGAGCCGGGCCTCGACCCCGCCGGAGGCGTTGGCGCAGGCCCGGTTGGCGACCACGAGCTGGCCGCCGCAGGCGCGCGCGAGGTCATGGCAGATGGCCAGACCCAGGCCGGCGCCGTCGCCGCTGCTGCGCACGAAGGGCTGGAACGGCGCGGACTGCAGCGGCGCCGGCAGCCCGGGGCCGTCGTCGAGCACGCGCAGCACGAGATGGTCGGGCGCCACGGCGAGCTCGAGCGCGATGGTGCCGCCCTCGGGCGTGTAGGTCAGCGCGTTGTGCAGCAGGTTCACGACGATCTCCTGCACCATCCAGACCGGCCCGCGCCAGGGGCACGGGGGCGCCTCCAGCTGGAAGTTCTGGTGCCGCCGCGCCAGCAGCGGCGACAGCTCGACGGCCACCTCCTCCAGCAGCGTGCGCAGCTCGACCTGCTCCGGTGCGGCATCGGCCTGTGGCGCGCGGGCACGGCTCCAGGCGAGCAGCTGGTGCACCATGCGCCCGGTGCGTTCGGTCGTGGTGGCCATGCGCTCCAGCGCTTCGCGCGCGGGCATGGCGCCGCTGAGGCCGGCATGGGCGTGCAGCTGCAGGATCGCCAGCGGCGTGCGCAGCTGGTGCGAGGCGTCGGCGATCAGCCGCTGCTGCTGGGCCTGGGCCTCGCCCACGCGCTGCAGCAGGCCGTTGAAGGCGTGCACCACGGGCGCCAGCTCCTGCGGAGCGTGCGGGCTGCTCAGCGGCCGCAGCTCGCTGGCCGTGCGCTGGTTCAGCCCGCGCGCGAACGCGCGCAGCGGCTTGAGTGCGACGGTGGCGACGACCCAGACCAGCGCCAGCAGCAGGCCAAGCAGCACGAGCTGGCGCTGCAGCGTCTGCCACAGGATGCTGCGCGCGAGCGCGTCGCGGTAGGCTGCGGGCTCGCCGACCTGGATCAGCACGTAGCGCAGCCCCTCGTGCGCCTCCACCGGCTGCCACAGCGCGGCCATGCGCAGCTGCTGCGCATGCAGCTGCGTGTCGTAGAGCGCGAGCCGCACGCCGTAGCGCGGGTGCACGGGGGCGATGCCTGCGTAGGGGGGCACATCGGGTTCGCCGGCCAGGTAGTCGCCGTTCAGGAAGCCGACGCGGTAGACCATGCGGCTGCGTGTCGCGGTCTCTTCGTCCAGCGCCACGGCGCCGTCGTAGAGCTCCAGCGCGGCGTGCGGCAGGCTGACCTGCAGCTCGCCGCGTTCGAGCCGGATCAGGTCGCCCAGCGCATGTGCCGAGGTCACGAGCAGCCGGTCGAAGGCCAGCTCGGCCGTGGCCAGCGCCGCGCGGTAGGAGGCGTAGGCGTCGATCGCGATGAACACCGCGATCGGCAGCGACAGCCACAGCAGCAGCCGCCGGCGCAGCGAGGTCGGGTGCGGCCCGTCAATCCTCGTCACGGGCTTCCTGCAGCAGATAGCCCAGGCCGCGCATCGTGGTGATCTGCACGCCCGTGTGCGCGAGCTTCTTGCGCAGGCGGTGCACCACCACTTCCAGTGCCTCGGGCTGGGCCGGCGCCTCCGCGCCAAAGGCCAGCCCGAGCAGCCGTGCACGCGTGACGGCGCGGCCCGGGCGTTCCATGAGGCCGGCCAGCAGCGCACTTTCGCGCGGCGTGAGTTCGAGCGCCTGGTTCTGCCAGTAGAAGGCGCCGGCGCCGCGGTCCAGCCGCAGCGCGCCGCACTGCGGCTCGTCGCGCAGGCCGGCGCGGCGCGCCAGCGCGCGCAGCCGGGCTTCGAGCTCGTCCGGATCGAAGGGCTTGGCCAGGTAGTCGTCGGCACCGGCATTGAGGCCGGCCACGCGGTCGCCGACACCGCCGCGCGCGGTCAGCACCAGCACGGGCAGCGTGCTGCCGCGCCCGCGCAGCCGCTGCAGCAGCTGCAGGCCGTCCATGCCCGGCAGGCCCAGGTCCAGCACGACCAGGTCGAACAGCTCGTGCTCCAGGCTGGCCAGGGCCTCGGCCGCGCTGAGCCGGTGCGTGACCAGGAAGCCGCGGCGTTCCAGCACGCGCGCGAGCGTGCTGCCGAGTTCGGGCTCGTCCTCGACCAGCAGCAGCCTCATGGCCCCGGCGCCGGACATGCCCGAGGGTAAGCCCGGGTCGGTTTGAAAGGCATCTGAAAGCTCTTTGAAGGGGGGGCGAAAGCATAGCGCCCGCCGCGCTGCAGGCGCTGCCTATAGTGCCCGCATCCTGCACACAACGAGCCGAGGAGCACCAAGCATGACCCCATTCCATCCCCTGCTGCGCCATGCCGTGGCCGGCGCCATCGTGCTGGCCGCCGGCTCCGCGTTTGCGCAGGACAGCTGTGCCCACCGGGGCGACCTGGACGCCCAGTTCTGCGATGCCGACCGCGACCTGGTGGCCGACACGCCGACCGATCCCAAGCGCCTGCGCAACCCGAGCACGCTGGTGTTCGCGTTCACGCCGGTCGAGGATCCCGCAATCTACGAGAAGCTGTTCCGCCCGTTCATGGGCCACCTGTCGAGCTGCGTGGACCGCAAGGTGGTGTTCTTCCCGGTGCAGTCCAACGCCGCGCAGATCGAGGCCATGCGCTCGGGCCGCCTGCACATCGCCGCGTTCTCGCCGGGGCCCGTGAACTTCGCCGTGAACCTGGCCGGCGCCGTGCCGTTCGCGATCCGCGGCAACGAGCAGGGCTCCGTGGGCATGAACCTCAAGATGATCGTGCGCACCGACAGCGCCTACCGCAAGCTGGACGATCTCAAGGGCAAGCGCATCGCCCACACCTCGCCGTCGTCGAACTCGGGCAACCTCGCGCCGCGCGCGTTGTTCCCCGAACTCGGCCTCACGCCCGACAAGGACTACAAGGTCGTCTACTCCGGCAAGCACGACCAGTCCATCCTGGGCGTGAAGGCCGGCGACTACGACGCCGCACCGGTGGCCAGCGACGTGCTGCAGCACATGACGGACCGCGGCGTGGTCAAGCCCGACGAGTTCCGCGTGCTGTACACCAGCGGCAAGTTCCCGACCGACGCGTATGCCTACGCGCACAACCTGGAGCCGGCGCTGCAGGCCAAGATCAAGCAGTGCTTCTACGACTACAAGATCCCGGCCGAGATGGCCAAGGGCCTGGGCGGCGACCGCTTCCTGCCGATCACGTACAAGAAGGACTGGGAGCTGGTGCGCACTGTGGCGGCCTCTGCCGGCGAGCTGTTCACGCGCGATGCCTACGACAAGGCCGCGGCCAAGAAGTAAGCCGGAGACCGATCTGTCCATGCAAGCCAACGCCACGGCCGGCAGTCTGCGCATCGAGCAGCTGGTCAAGGAATACCGGCCGGGCCAGCCGGTGCTCAAGGGCATCGACCTGGCCGTGTCAGGCACCGGGCTGACCAGCATCATCGGCCCCTCGGGCACCGGCAAGAGCACGCTGATCCGCTGCATCAACCGGCTGGTCGATCCGACGGCGGGCCGCATCCTGCTGGAACTCGAAGGGCAGCAGCTGGACATGGCGCAGCTGCGCGGCAGCGCGCTGCGTGCCGCGCGGCGCCACATCGGCATGGTGTTCCAGGAGTACAACCTGGTCGAGCGCCTGACCGTGCTGGAGAACCTGCTGACCGGGCGCCTGGGCTACCTGTCGGCCTGGCGCGCCTGGCGCCGTCGCTTCGATGCCGAGGACGTGGCCTACGGCCTGGAGCTGCTGCAGACCGTGGGCCTGGCCGACTTCGCCACGCGCCGCGTCGATGCGCTGAGCGGCGGCCAGCGCCAGCGCGTGGGCATCGCGCGCGCGCTCATGCAGCGCCCGGCCGTGCTGCTGGCCGACGAGCCCACCTCCTCGCTGGATCCCAAGACCTCGGTGGAGATCATGGAGATGCTGCGCGAGCAGGGGCGCGCGCGGGCCATCCCGGTGATGGTCAACATCCACGACGTCGAACTGGCGCGGCGCTACTCGGACCGCATCGTCGGCATGACCGGTGGCCGCGTCGTCTACGACGGGCCACCGCAGGGCCTGCAGGACGCGCACCTGCGGCAGATCTACGGGGGCGAGGCATGGCTGGCGTGAAGCCCACGGCATTCGCCTGGACGCGCGGCCAGAAGCTGGCCCTGCTCGCGGGCCTGGCCTACCTGGTCTGGTCGCTGGCCAGCATGGAGGTGTCGGCCGAGCGCCTGGCCACGGGTTGGGAGCAGGGCGCGCGCTTCCTGGGCCGGCTGTTTCCGCCCGAACTCGGCAAGATGGACGAGCTCTGGCAGGGCATCCAGGAGACGCTGCAGATCGCCGTGCTGGCCACGGCCGGCGGCCTGGTGCTGAGCCTGCCGATCGGCCTGATGGCGGCGGCCAACCTGTCGCCCATGCCGCTGCGCGTGGCCGGGCGCACGCTGATCGCCGCCTGCCGTGCGCTGCACCCCGTGATCAGCGCCATCCTGTTCGTCAAGGCCGTGGGCTTCGGGCCGCTCGCGGGCATCCTGGCGCTCGTGGTGGCCACGGTGGGCTTCGTCGGCAAGCTGTTCGCCGACGCGATCGAGGAAATCTCGCCCAAGCCGATCGAGGCGATGCGGGCCACCGGCGCCTCGTTCGCGGGCGTGGTGCTGTTCGGTGTGCTGCCGCAGGTGATGCCGCGCTTCATCGGCTTTGCCACCTACCAGCTCGACTCCAACCTGCGCAACTCCACCATGGTCGGCATCGTCGGTGCCGGTGGCATCGGCGGCGCCCTGTTCGCGGCCTTCCTGCGCTACGAGTACGGCTTCGTCGCCACCATCCTGGCCACGGTGATCGCCATCATCGTGCTCGGCGAGCTGGTCGTGAGCGCGCTGCGAAAGGCACTCGATGTCTGAAGCCGCCGCCCTGCACCCGGCGCTGCAGCGCCACACGCCGGCCCAGCGGCTCGTGCGCCATGCGGTCTGGCTGGCCATCGTCGTCGCGCTGGTCCAGTCGCTGCGCTACATCGAGGTGATCCCCGAGTTCCTCGCCGATGCGCCCGAGCAGATGGCCGACCTGCTGGGTCGCATGTGGCCGGTGGACTGGGCGCACTACCCGGACGGCGTGCACGGCGCGCTGCTCGAGACGCTGCACATGGCCACGCTGGGCACGCTGCTGTCGTTGCTGCTGGCGCTGCCGCTGGGCGTGCTGGTCGCGCCCAACGTGGTGCGCAACCGCGCGCTGAACCTGCTGGCGCGCGTGCTGCTCGTGGCCAGCCGCTCGGTCAACTCGCTGGTCTGGGCGCTGCTGTTCGTGGCGATCTTCGGCCCCGGGCCGCTGGCCGGCATGCTCGCGATCGCGATGCGTTCGGTCGGATTCGTCGGCAAGCTGGTCGGCGAGGCGCTGGAGCAGATGCCGCGCGGCCCGATCGAGGCCTTGCAGGCGGCCGGTGCCTCGCGCATGGCGCAGCTGCTGTACGGCTACTGGCCGCAGATCAAGCCCGCGTTCTGGTCGGTGGCGCTGCTGCGCTGGGACATCAATGTGCGCGAGTCCGGCGTGCTGGGCCTGGTCGGGGCCGGCGGCATCGGCGTGGTGCTGAACACCGCCATCGACCTGTTCCACTGGAACCGCGTGGCGCTGGTGCTGGTGGCGATCTTCGCGGTCGTGGTGCTGGCCGAACTCGTGGTGCTGCAGCTGCGCAAGCGGCTGCTCTGAGGCCCCAGGCGCGCGCTCAGCGCGCCGGCGCCTGCGCGCACACGCGCGCCAGCGTCAGGGCCAGCCGCTGCAGCGCCTGCCAGCCATCGGTGGGCCAGTCCGGCACTCGGAGGCCCTTGACGATGCCGTCCACGGCATGGGCGCCGTGCAGCAACCGCGCCAGCGCGGCCGGCGACAGGCGCGGCAGCACGCGCTCGAACAGCCGCTCCTTGATGCCCCAGACGCGCTGCTCGCGCAAGGCCATGGGCAGGGGCCTGCCCGCAGCCACGGCGTCCTTCACGCGCTTGAGCGCGCGGATGTCCTCGGCCAGCGTGTAGTGCACGAGCACGGCGGCCTCGCCCTCGGCCTGCAGGCCATCGAGCATGCGCTGCACGCGCAGCACCTGGCCGCCCAGCACGGCCTCGGAGAGCTTGAACACGTCGTAGCGCGCCACGTTGAGCACCGCGTTCTCGACCTGCGCGAAGCCGAGCTCGCCGGGCGGGTACAGCAATGCGAGTTTGCTGATCTCCTGGTGCGCGGCCAGCAGGTTGCCTTCCACGCGGTCGGAGAAGAACTGCAGCGTGCGCTGGCCTTCCTCGCCGGCCACCACCTGCTGGCCCTGGGCCTTGAGGCGCTGGGCGATCCAGGCCGGCAGCGTGGCGCGCTCGATGGGATCGATCTGCACGGTCACGCCGTTGGCCTCCAGTGCGGCGAACCAGGCGCCGGTCTTGGTCTGGCGGTCCAGCCGTGGCAGGCTGACCAGCACCAGCGTGCTGTCGTTGCCCTGGGCCTGCTCGGCCAGCTGCTGCAGCGCGGCGCTGCCGTCCTTGCCGGGCTTGCCCGAGGGGATGCGGATGTCCAGCAGCTGCTTGTCGGCGAACAGGCTCATGGCGCCACCGGCGGCCAGCACGCCGGCCCAGTCGAAGTGCGCGCCCTGCACCGTGAAGACGCTGCGCTCGGTGTGGCCCTGGGCGCGCGCGGCCGCGCGGATGGCGTCGGCCGCCTCCTGCAGCAGCAGGGGCTCGTCGCCATGCAGGGTGTAGAGCGGGCGCAGGCCGCGCTGCAGGTTCTGGGGGAGTTGGGCCGGGGCCAGTTGCATGCGGGCAGTTTAGAGGGTGTGGCCGCGGGAGCTGCCGCAAACACCCTCTGCGGCCGCCGACATGCTACGTGCCCAGCTCCAGCGTCAGGCAGCGCGCCGAGCCGCCGGCGCGGCGGAACGCGTCCAGCGGCAGCACATGGACGCGGTAGCCGCGTTCGGCCAGGCGTTCGCGCAGCGCCGGGCTGCAATGGCCCATGACCAGGTCGCGGTCGATGCACACCGCGTTGGCGGCCAGCCGCAGCGCATCGTCCTCGGCCAGCGCGATCAGCTGCGTGCCCGCGATGTCCTGCAGCTGCTGCCAGCCCGACGGCGAGAACGCCTGGCGCACGGCCAGCAGTTCGCCGCCGGACAGCAGGCACAAACAGGTGTCCAGGTGGTAGAAGCGCGGATCGACCAGTTCGAGCGCCAGCACGGGCCGGCGGGCGACCTGCTCCAGCGTGGTCAGGGCGCGCAGGTCCGAGCGCGGGCCGTGGCCCATCCAGCAGATGCCGCGCTGGGGGTCGACCACCACGTCGCCGTTGCCCTCGAAGTGCACGCCGGCGGGCAGCTGGTGCAGGCTGTCGACGAGGCCGCGCGCGTGCAGCCGCTCGAAGAAGGCGCGCGCATGGGGCTCTTCGCCCTGGCGCTCGGGGTGGCGGAAGTGCGCCAGCAGCACGCGCCGGTCGACCACCACGGCCGCGTTGGCCGTGAACACCATGTCGGGCAGGCCGGCCACGGGTGGCAGGGTCTCGATGGCAGCGCCCAGGCCTTCGTAGCAGGCACGCAGGGCTTCCCAGCCGCTGTGCGCCCGTTGGCGCAGCGCGGCGTCGTCGGGCCGCCAGCGTGCCGGCTCCATCCAGGGGTTGATGGCGTAGCTGACCTCGAAGAAATCCGGCGCGCTCATGAGCAGGCGCGGGGCGCCGGCCGGGCTTACCGGCGCTGCCTGCGCCGCTTCGGCGCTGCGCGGCGCACCGGCGCCCGGCAGCGCGGCCAGCACCTCGGCAAAGCGGTCCACGCCTTCGTCGATCAGCGCGCGCGTGACCG
>DATKFT010000850.1:0-6819 GCA_035544335.1 Pseudorhodoferax sp. | reverse complement strand
AGGCTGCGCGGCTGGCAGCCTACCAGCGCCCGCTGCGCGCCGCGCCCGTGGAACCGCCCACGCCCTACCCCGAGGACACGCTGACCTACCTCGCCAACGTGTTCAACGACAAGGCCCGTCAGTTCTACGCGCGCCATGGTGTGAACGTGATCGCCGCCGCCTACGAGGCGCACGAGGAGGAAGGCGAGGTCTCCTTGATGATCACCAAGCACTGCGTGCGTTTCTCGCTGTCCCTGTGCCCCAAGCAGGCCAAGGGCGTCAAGGGCGTGCAGGGCCAGGTCAAGGCCGAGCCGCTGGCACTCATCAACGGCAAGGAAAAGCTGACCCTGCGCTTCGACTGCAAGCCCTGCGAGATGCACGTGGTCGGCAAGATCAAGCGCGCCGTGCTGAGCGAGGCCAAGGCGCAGCCCATGAACTTCTACAAGACCAGGCCCGACGCGCAGGCCGCCCACTGAACGGCGCGCCCGCGCCGCTGGTGCACCCAGGGGCGTCCCCGTCCAGTGCCACCCGGAAAGTGGGAAAGGAGAGCAGAAAAAAGGGCTGCCGAAGCAGCCCTTTGGGGTGCGCCGCGCTCTGGGCGCATCGTCAGGCTTTGGTGTTGCGGCGGCGGTTCCAGGCCAGACCGATCAGGCCAGCGCCGAACAGCGCGAGCGAGGCGGGCTCGGGCACCTCGTTCAGGCTACGGGTGGCCGCCAGGTTCACATACTCGAAGATGAAGCCCGTGGACTCGCCATGGCCGAAGCCCTCCGTATCGAAGGTGCGCACGGCATAGTCGTCGACGGCCGAGCTGACGGTCAGCGTGGTGCCCGAACCCGAGCCCGTCTCCAGGAAGCGGAAGGTGTTACCGCCCAGGTGCTGGACCGCGCCCGCACCGCCCGGGGAAGAGGGACTGATCGCGAAGTTCAGCTGGTCCAGCGCCGAGGCCAGCATCAGCGCGCTGCCGTTCCACAGGCCCACCGTGAAGTCGAACCACGACGCCGTGCTCATCGGGTCGGTCGCCGAAAAGTTCGAGGTGCCGCCGAAATCGATCACGCTGATGGCGCTGCCCGAGACGCCGTAGCCCGCCATGTTGGACGACAGCAAGGAAGTTCCCAGGTCGATGTTCCAGGAAACCCCGCTCATGTCGTTCGCCACGGCCGTGCGTGCGAGCACGCCCGTGCTACCAGCCGCGGAGGGGGGGTTGGCAAGCAGCCGGGGCGCGTTCTGCAGGCTGACCGCCGCGCCGCCACCCAGCGCCGTGGTTGCGCCGCCCGAGGCAGCGTCATACCAGGAGAGCTGGCTGTCGTTGGCAGAAGCCGTGACCGGGCCATTGGCTCCGGCCCTTATCTTGTTCCCGGGCTCGGTGACACGCACGTACTGTTCGACCGGCGCAGCAGTCGCGACGCCGACGGCCAGCGACAGGCCTGTGGCGAGGAGAGATGTTGTGAGAACGTTCATAAAGCGACCTATGAGAAGTGGATAGAAATGCCAGAAGGCCAGGTAATCTTGGCTGCACGCCGCCCCCCGCATCCCGCACAACATCACACAAGAATGTGATTCAACATGTTTTGTACACAAGGCGTTAAATAATTCCATTTACCGCATACAAAACATAACAAATCGACCATTTGATTTCTGAACAGATATTCAAATCCGTCAACAAAGAGGGTACGGATCGGCGCCGCCCACCCGGTATCCACAGAGTGCGCTGGGTTTTGCGCTGCACCGGCAAGAAAAAGGGCTGCCGAGGCAGCCCCTGCAGGGTCGGGCGCTCTGGACGCACCGTCAGGCTTTGGCGCTGCGCCGACGCTTCCACGCCACGCCGGCCAGGCCGACGCCGAACAGTGCGGGCGAGGCGGGCTCGGGCACCTCGTTGGCGGTCGGCGAACGCGTGGCGCCCAGGTCACAAAGTCAAAGATGAAACCCGTGGCGTCACCGTGCCGAAGCCCTCGGTGTCGAAGGTGTGCACGGCGTAGTCGTCCACGGCCGAGCTGACGGTCAGCGTGGAGCCGGAGCCCCAACCGCTCTCGAGCAAACGGAAGGTGTTGACGCCCCAGGTACTGGACCGCGCCGGCAGCGCCCGGCTGGCTGTGATCGTGACGTTCAGCTGGTTCAGCGCCGAGGCCAGCATCAGCTGGCAGCCATTCCACAGGCCCACCGTGAAGTCGAAGCACGAGGCATGCGCATCGGGTCGTTCGCCGTGACGTTCGAGGTGCTGCCGACATCGACCACGCCGATGGAACGGCCCGACACGCTGTCGCCGGCCATGTTGGACGCCAGCAAGGCCGTCCCAGGACCTGTGGAGTGGATGGAAGTGCCGAAAGGCCGTGCCGCTTGGCTCCGCCCTGTTTCACCACAGACATACAACGCTGAAACCAATGAAACACAATTTGCTGTGGCCACACACCGTTAAATAATTCCACATTCGCATGCAGAATCAATAAAACTTATAATTTCTGCAACACCAATGCATTCAAATATAGAAACAAAAACAAGTCTAGAACGAATAAAAAAAATCCCGCATCCAAAACCCACTCCACCAGCAATGGAATATGCCTCGGATTTATTGATCATTTTCAAACAAATAAAGCCAAAATATCTTTCTTTTAGTGCGATTGATGTTTCAAGTGCTCGACAACCGTCTCCAAAAGGCTGCCGGGACAGCTTTTTGGGGACAGGCGGAGGCCAACGCACGCCGTGCTCCGCCCGATCTCGGCGCGACCGCGGATGCCGCGTGCGGCACCGCAGCAGCAAGCCACCCGGTCAGCCCAGGTCAGGCCGCAGCCAGCCCAGGGCGGGCCCGCAGCATCGGCTGCGCCTGATCAGGCCCGTGCCGGAACCGCCGCCGCCACGGCCTGCACGATGCGCCGGTCGCGCAGACGCCAGGCCATCAGCGTGGCGCAGCACAGCACGCACAAGGCCGCGAGCAACGTGGCGCGCAGTCCATGCGCATCGGACAGCAGCCCCAGCAGCGGCGCCACCATGCCGCCCACCGAGAGCGCCAGGCCCAGCGTGATGCCGCTGGCCATGGCGGGATTGCGCGGCAGGTAGTCCTGCGCAAGCGTGACCTGCGGCGCAAACGGCAGGAACATCGCCACGCCCAGCACCAGCGCGCAGGGGCCGGCCCAGGCCGCCGAGGGCGCCAGCACGAGGCCGGCCAAGGCCGGCAAGGCCAGCGCATAGCCGGCGCGGATCGCCGCCATGCGGCCCACGCGGTCGCCGAGCCAGCCGCCCAGCAGGGTTCCCGCGGCACCGGCCGCCGTGTAGGCGGTCAGCAGGCCGGCCGCGACCACGGGCGTGGCCCCGAGCTCGCGCGTGGCCAGCAGCGAGAGCATGGACAGCACGGTCACGTAGGGAATGGACCAGCCCACCACCACCGCCGTCATGAGCCCGAACGCGCGCCAGTCGTTGGCCGCGCCCTGCGCTACGCCGCGCCGTGCCTGCGCGCCCGGCGCCGCGTCGTGGCGCGTGGCCACGAGCCAGACCACGAGCATGGCCAGCGCGGGCAGCCCCAGCAGCCAGCTGCGGTGCAGGGCCCCGTCGCCGACCACGGCCGCCGCCAGCAGCGGTGCGCAGGCCGCACCGCTGGCCCCGCCCACGGAGAACACGCTCATGGCCTTCTGCGAGCCGCCGCCGGCCTGGCGCGCCGCCACGGTGGCCGGCGGGTGGTAGGCCGCGATGCCGAGCCCGCACAGCGCGGCCGCGCACCAGGTCAGCAGATAGCCCTGGGCCAGGCCCGCCAGCACCAGGCCCAGCGCCGCGACCACGAAGCCCAGCGGCACCAGCCAGGGCCGCGGTGCGCGGTCGGCATACCAGCCGAACAGCGGCTGCACCACGCTGGACAGGCCGGTGGCCGCCAGCACGAGGCCGCTGGCGGCCGCATAGCTGTAGCCGCGCTCGGCCACCATGAAGGGCAGCAGCGCGGGCACCAGGCCCTGGTACAGGTCGTTCACGGCATGGGTTCCGGACAGCAGGCCGAGCCGGGCGCGGTTCATGGCTGGGCTCCGGAATGCCGTGGGCAGGGTGTCGAACGCATGGATGCAAGATCTCCGTTGAAGCAAGGGGAAGGGCATGCTAGGCAGCCGTTCGTTCGACATCTCCCGACGAATGGACGATGATCGTCGCGAAATGGACAATCCAGCCCCGCCCTCCTCCCTCAGCGACCCGCTCGCGCTGCGGCCCGTGCATGGCGAGCAGACGGCCCGGCCCGTGGTGGCCCATGCGCAGGACATGGACATGGACGCCGAGATCGCGCCGCACAGCCACCGGCGCGGGCAGCTGCTGCATGCCATCGCGGGCGTGATGCTGGTGCGCGCGGCAGCCGGCAGCTGGGTGGTGCCCACGGGTTGTGCGGTCTGGGTGCCGCCGCGCGTGGTGCACCAGATCCGCATGGGACCCAGCCCCGTGGCGATGCGCACCGTGTTCGTGGACCCCGGTGCGCGTGCGGGCCTGTGGCCCGAATGCCAGGTCGTGGAGGTCGCGCCGCTGCTGCGCGAACTCATCGTGAGCGCCGTGGCGCTGCCGCTGGACTACCCGACGGGCGGCCGCGAGGAGCGGCTCATGCAGCTCATCCTCGACGAGATCCAGGCCGCGCGCCCGCTCGCGCTGCACGTGCCCATGCCGCGCCATGCGGGCCTGGCCCGGCTGTGCCGCCGGCTGGTCAGCGAGCCGGCCACGGCCGCGACGCAGGCGGACTGGGCGGCGCAGTTGCACATGCATCCGCGCACCTTCGCGCGGCTGTTCCTGCAACAGACCGGCATGGGCTTCGGCGCCTGGTGCCGGCAGGCGCGCATGCTGCTCAGCGTGCCGCAGCTGGCGGCCGGCGCCTCGGTGCTCGAGGTGGCGCTGGCCCATGGCTACGACAGCCCCAGCGCGTTCAGCGCCAGCTTCCGCCGCACCTTCGGCGTGCCGCCCAGCGCCTACCTGCGGCGCTGAGCTGCCCCGGCTGCCGCAGGGCGCGGCTGCATACGCCAGGCGGACTCCCCAAGACTGCGTACACGGCGCTACGATGGGACAGGCACGGCCGACCACCCAGCGCACAGCCAGCGCCGGCCGCCGGCGCCGCGCAAGCCCCCCAAGCCACAGGAGACACCACCATGCTGCAGACCGCCCCCCGTCTTCCCACCCTGCTCGCGCTCGCCGGCCTGGCCCTGGCGGCCAGCGCACAGGCCCAGGAGCAGTCCGTCCGGATCGGCCACACCGGCCCGCTGTCGGGCGCCAACGCGTATGCCGGCAAGGACAACGAGAACGGCGTGCGCCTGGCCATCGAAGAGCTCAACGCCAGGAAGATCACGGCCGGTGGCAAGACGCTGAAGTTCGAGCTCGTGTCCGAGGACGACCAGTGTGACCCCAAGCAGGGCGTCGCCGTGGCGCAAAAGCTCGTCGACAGCGGCGTGCAGTTCGTGCTGGGGCCCTACTGCTCGGGCGTGGCGATCCCGGCCTCGCGCGTCTACGACGGCGGCGATGCGCTGATGTCCACGGTCGGCACCAACCCCAAGATCACCCAGGGTGGCTACAAGAACCTGTTCCGCATCGTCGCCAGCGACAACCAGATCGGCTCGTCCATGGCCGTCTACGCAGCCCAGGTGCTCAAGGCCAAGAAGGTCGCTGTCATCGACGACCGCACGGCCTTCGGCCAGGGCCTGGCCGAGGAGTTCGTCAAGGAGGCCGAAAAGCAGGGCCTCACGGTGGTCGGCAAGGAGTTCACGACCGACAAGGCCACGGACTTCTCGGCCATCCTGACCAACCTCAAGGGCAGGCAGCCCGACGCGATCTTCTACGGCGGCTATGCGCCGCAGGCCGCGCCCATGGTGCAGCAGATGAAGCGCCTGGCGATCCCCGCCAAGCTCCTGGGCGGCGACACGCTGTGCAGCCCCGAGATGGGCAAGCTGGGCGGCGAGGCCGTCAACGGCACGGTGTACTGCGCCCAGTCCGGCGCCATCGTCAAGGACGGCAGTCCGGCCGCCGCCTTCCGCGCCAAGTACAAGGCCCGCTTCAACGTGGACGCCGACGTCTACGCGCCCTCGTACTACGACCAGACCCTGTTCCTGGGCGAAGCCATGGCCAAGCTGGGCAGCACCGACCCGCGCAAGGTGGCGGACTACCTGCACAAGAACAGCCACCAGGGCGTGGCCGCCAACTACAGCTACGACGCCCAGGGCAACCTGCAGAAGGCGCCGGTCACGGTCTCGACCTTCCAGGGCGGCAAGATGTCGCCGCTGGCCAGTTACTAGCCGTCGCCGGCAGCAGGCTGCGCGCGCTGCAGCCCTCCCTGAAACCGTCCAGCCCTGCGGGCTTCAGCCTGTTTCAGGCGCGCTTCAGGACTTTCGCGCGGGTTTTCCCGATAGTGCGGTCCGTCCCCACCCCAGGGCGCACCGCACCATGCAACTGTCCGACTTCCATCTGCCCCTGGCCACCCTCGCACTGTTCGCCGTGCTGGGCCTGGCCTACCTGCTGGCCTGCGCCTGCATCGCCCACTGCTTCACGCGCATGCGGCCGGCGCGGCACCCAGCGCGCAAGCCGCGCAGGCCACAAGCGTCCCAGACGACGCACCCGCAGCTGCAAGAGCATGCCGTGCAGTTCGCCGCGCGCGACGGCCGCGCCCGCATCGACGCCTGGTACCTGCCGGCCCAGCCGCAGCAGGGCGCCGTCATCCTCGTGCACGGCCGGGACGCCGGCCGCGGCGAGGGTGGCAAGGGCCCCTCGCTGGCCCTGGCCGACCGGCTGCGCGACGTCGGCATGTCGGTGCTGCTGATCGACCTGCGCGGCCACGGCCGCAGCAGCCCGGCGCGGCTGAGCTACGGCTGGCACGAGCGCCACGACGTGCTGGGCGCCGTGGAC
>DATKFT010000849.1:0-8314 GCA_035544335.1 Pseudorhodoferax sp. | reverse complement strand
GGCCCATGTGCCCGGGCTGCCACAGCTTCGACCATGCCTGGCACGAGGTCTCCGGACGCGGCAGCGTGCACAGCTGGACCGTGACGCACCAAAGCCCCTTGCCGAGCTTCGCCGAAGCGGTGCCGTTCGTGCTCGTGACCGTGGACCTGGAGGAAGGCGTGCGCATGCTGGGCCTGTTGCGGGGGCTGGACGCCCAGGCACTGCGCGTGGGCTTGCCCGTGCGCGCCGGCGTGGAGACCGCGCCGGGCGGCGCGGCCCAGCCGGTGTTCCGCCCTCGTTAACGGACGTGAGGGACGTGAAGGGCGCGAAGACCGCCTAGACGACCACCGGCTCAGGCTCGAGCCGGATGCCGAAGCGCTCGTAGACGCTGGTCTGGATCGCCCGGGCCAGCGTCATGACCTCGCCGCCCGTGGCCGGATGCGCGGTGCCGCCGCGGTTGACCAGCACCAGGGCCTGCTTCTCGTAGACGCCCGCGTTGCCCACGCTCTTGCCCTTCCAGCCGCAGGCGTCGATGAGCCAGCCGGCAGCCAGCTTGATGCTGCCGTCCGCCATCGGGTAGTGCACCACGCGCGGCTCGCGGCCGATGATGTCGGCGCACTGCTCCGGCGTCACGGTGGGGTTCTTGAAGAAGCTGCCGGCATTGCCGATCACCTGGGGATCGGGCAGCTTGTGCCGGCGGATCTCGCAGACCCAGTCGAAGATCTGCTGTGCCGTGGGCGCGGCGATGCCGGTCTCGGCCTGCTTGCGCGCCAGGTCCAGATAGCCCAGCACGGGCTTCCAGGCCTTGGGCAGGCGCAGGCGCACGCGCGTGATCAGCGCGCGCCCGGCCAGGCCGAAGTCCGACAGCTCGGCCGCCGCATGCTTGAACACCGAATCGCGGTAGCCGAACGCGCATTGGGACGCGTCGAGCGTGAAGGCACGGCCGGTCGCCAGGTCGATCGCATCGAGCGAATCGAAGCGGTCCTGCAGCTCCACGCCATAGGCCCCGATGTTCTGCACCGGCGAGGCCCCCACCGTGCCCGGAATCAGCGCGAGGTTCTCCAGGCCCGGGTGGCCCTGCGCCAGCGTCCAGGCCACGAAGTCGTGCCAGTTCTCGCCGGCGCCCGCCTCCACGATCCAGGCACGGTCGGTCTCCTCGACCACGCGCCGGCCCATGATCTCGACCTTGAGCACCAGCGCACGCACGTCGCCGGTCAACACGATGTTGCTGCCGCCACCCAGCACGAATTTCGGTGCAGCCGCCAGCGCGGGATCGCCCAGCACGGCCACCGCATCCGCTTCGCTGGCCAGCCGCACCAGGGTCTGCGCGCGCGCCACGATGCCAAAGGCGTTGTAGGCCCGCAGCGGCACATTCATCTCGACTAACATCCGGGAATTGTCGCATCGCATGCCGGCCCTGGCGCCAGCGCCTCAGGCCCGGCGCAACCCAGGAATCCTCTATGCCATCTTTCGACACCGTTTGTGAAGCCGACCTCGTCAAGGTCCGCAATGCCGTGGACAACAGCGCCAAGGAAATCGGCACCCGCTTCGACTTCAAGGGCACCTCGGCCTCCATCGAGCTCAAGGACAAGGAGATCACCGTCATCGGCGATGCCGAGTTCCAGCTCGACCAGATCGCCGACGTGCTGCGCGGCAAACTGACCAAGCAGGAGGTCGATGTGCGCTTCCTGGACATGGGCGACGTGCAGAAGATGGGTGGCGACAAGGTCAAGCGCGTGATCAAGGTGCGCAATGGGATCGAGGCCGAACTGGCCAAGAAGCTGCAGCGCCTGATCAAGGACAGCAAGCTCAAGGTGCAGGCCGCCATCCAGGGCGACACCGTGCGCGTGACCGGCGCCAAGCGCGACGACCTGCAGGCGGCCATGGCGCTGATCCGCAAGGACGTGACGGACATCCCGCTCTCGTTCAACAACTTCAGGGATTGATGACCCCCCCAGGGGCTTTGCCGCTCCCCCCTCCGCTACGCGAGGGGGGCGCACCCAGCGGCCTGGCAGAGCCAGTTCCGCGGGTGCACTGGCATGGCCTGCTCCGCGGGTTCTTGGGCCGCTTGCCGCGCACCAGGCTCATGGTCTGGAGGGGGAGCATGACACCGGCCAGGGTGCTGCCCCTGCTGCTGGGGCTCTGGCTGGGCCAGGCCCAGGCGCAGTCGGTGGCGCTGACGGGCGTGCTGGGCCAGCGTGCGCTGCTGGTCGTGGACGGCGCGGGGCCGCGCAGCGTCGCCATCGGCGAGACCTGGCGCGGCGTCAAGCTGCTGTCCCTGCAGGACGAGCAGGCCGAACTGGACATCGCCGGGCGCCGTACCGCGGTGCGCCTGGGCGGCTCGCCCGTGGACATGGGCGGCAGCGCAGCCAAGCGGCGCATCGTGCTGCAGGCCGATTCCCGCGGGCATTTCACGGGCCAGGGCCGCATCAACGGCCAGCTCGTGCAGTTCATGGTCGACACGGGCGCCAGCACGGTCGCGCTGGGCGCACCCGAGGCCGAGCGCCTGGGGCTGGCCTACCGCGCCGGCCGCCCGGTGCGCCTGGGCACGGCCAACGGCAACGCCCAGGGCTGGACGGTGCGCCTGGCCTCGCTGCGCATCGGCGACACCGAGCTCAGCGACCTGGATGCCGTCGTCGTGCCCCAGGCCATGCCCTATGTGCTGCTCGGCAACAATGTGCTCGCGCGTTTCCAGATGAGCCGGGGAGCGGAGCAGATGGTGCTGGAACAGCGCTACTGACGGCCATGCAACCCACCGCCGTTCCCCACCCACAGCAGGCGGCGTACGACGACCTGCTGGGCCAGTGGTCCGACTTGGAAGCGGGTCTGGCAACCCTGTTGACGCGGCCGCTGGAAGCCGCAGAGTTCGCGCGCAAGGTGCGCCAGTACGACCGCTGGATGCAGGACCTGCTGGCGCACGACATGGACACGGGGCTGTACCTGCTGTACCAGCTCGCCGCCAACCGCAGCTTGGGCTACAGCAGCGCGCACGCGCTGGTGTGCGCCGTGCTGTGCCATGTGCTGGCCGAAGAGCTGGGGCTGCCGCCCGCCGAGCGCGACAGCCTGGTCGGTGCCGCAATGACCATGAACCTGGCCATGACGGCACTGCAGAACCGCCTGGCCGAGCAGTCCGAGCCGCCCAGCGCCGAGCAGCGCGCACTGATCGCCGGGCACAGCGAAACCGGCAGCCTCTTGCTCGCGCAGCTGGGCGTGGCCGATGCACTGTGGCTGCAGGCCGTCGCCATGCACCACACGCCCGCGCCCGCCGCCCCGCTGCAGACGCTGGCGCCGGCGCAACGGCTGGCCCATGCGCTGCAGGTCGTGGACCGCTACGCCGCGATGATCAGCCCGCGCAAGACGCGCGCGGCGCGCAGCGTGATCGAGACCGTGCGTGCCATGCTGGGTCGCAACGAAGGCCGGCGCGAAGCGGTCGGCATGGCGCTGGTGCGCGCCGTCGGCCTGTGCCCGCCCGGCAGCTTCGTGCGGCTCGACACGGGCGAGACCGCGCTCGTGCTGCGCCGGGGCAAGGAGCCCAACCGCCCCCTGGTGGCCGCGGTGCTGGGCCGCAACGGCGAGCGCCTGCGCACGCCGCGGCTGCTGCGCGCCGGTGATGCCGGTCCGGCCATTCAGCTGGCGCTGACGCCCGAGATCCTGCGCAACCGACTGCGGCTGAACCACCCGTCCCTGCTACGCCAGGCCTTGCAGGCCGAGCGCACGCACGGCGGCTGAGGCCACGCGCTACGTCTTCTTGCCCTTGCTGCCCAGGCGCGATTCACGTCCCTGGACCAGGCGCACCAGGTTCTCGCGGTGGCGCCAGAACAGCAGCAGCGCCATGACGCCCAGCGCCAGCGCGATGCGCTTGTCCGCATACCAGGCCAGCCCGTTGCCGAACAGGTAGTAGACCGGCGCGAACACGGCCGCCACCAGCGAAGCCAGCGAGGAGTAGCGAAAGAAGAAGGCGATGATGAGCCAGGTCGCCGCGGCCGCCAGACCCAGCAGCCAGTCGACGCCGAACAGCACGCCCAGCGCGGTGGCCACGCCCTTGCCGCCCTGGAAGCGGAAGAACACGGGGTACAGATGCCCCAGGAACGCGGCCAGCGCCACGAGCGCCACCGTGCCCTCGTGCAGGCCGAAGCCATCGCCCTGCGCGACCACGAATGCCACCGGCAACCAGCCTTTGAGCGCATCGAGCAGCAAGGTGACGGCTGCGGCCGCCTTGCTGCCCGAGCGCAGCACATTGGTCGCACCAGGGTTCTTGCTGCCATAGCTGCGTGGGTCCGCCAGGCCCATGGCACGGCTGACGATCACGGCAAAGGACAGCGAGCCCAGCAGGTAGGCCGCGAGCGTGGCAAGGATGGGGTTCATGTTGTTCGAATGTCTCCGGCACAAGGCGCGCGCATTGTGCCAGCGCGGCCCGCCTGGCCGCCCTGCGGCGGCGTCCGGGCGCCGCGGTCGCCAGCGGCCATCACAGCGGCAGCCCGCATTGCACGGGTTTGGCGTCCAGCAGCTGCACGCAGACCTGCGGATCGATGCCGACCAAAAAACCACGCCGGCCGCCGTTGATCGCGATGCGCGGCAGCGCCAGCACGCTGTCTTCGATGTAGACGGGCATGCGCTTTCTGGTGCCGAACGGCGAGGTGCCACCCACCAGGTAGCCGCTGTGGCGGTTGGCCACCTCGGGCGCGCAGGCCTCCACCGATTTGGCGCCGATCTGGCGGGCCAGGTTCTTGGTCGAGACCTTGCGGTTGCCGTGCATCAGCACCAGCAGCGGCTTGCCATCCTGGTCCTGCATGACCAGCGTCTTGACCACCGTGAACGGGTCCAGGCCCAGCACCTCGGCACTGTGCTGGGCGCCGCCATGCTCCAGGTACTCGTACGGGTGCTCCGTGAAGGCGATCTTGTGGGCACGCAGCAGCTGCGTGGCCGGTGTCTCCGAAACATGCTGCTTGGCCATCTCTACAGGGCCGGGTCGCCCAGCTCCAGGTGCAGTGCGTCGAGCGCCGCCATGACCGCGGGCGGGAGCTCGGTGGCAAAAGCGGCCACGTCCTCCTCGAGCTGGGCCACGCTGGTCACGCCCAGGATGGTGCTTGCGACCTGCCACTTGCTGCGGCAAAAGGCCAGCGCCAGCTGCGTCGGCGTGAGACCATGCTCGCGCGCCAGCGCGTTGTAGCGGCGCGCGGCGGCCAGCGCGGCCTCCCGCCCCCAGCGCCCGGAGCGCACCGAGGCGTAGCGCGCAATGCGCGCCTCGGCCGGCGCGCCAGCGCCGCTGGTGCCGCCCGCATCGTACTTGCCGGTCAGGAGGCCGAAGGCCAGCGGCGAATAGGCCAGCAGGCCCACGTCCAGCCGGTGCAGCGTCTCGTCCAGCGCGTGCTCCACGCTGCGGTTGATCAGGCAGTAGGCGTTCTGCACCGAGGCCACGCGCGCCAGGCCATGGTTCTCGGCCAGCCGCACGAACTCGTGCACGCCGTAGGGTGTCTCGTTGGACAGGCCGATGGCGCGCACCTTGCCCGCGCGCACCAGGCTGTCGAGCGCGCGCAGCTGCGCCTCGATCGATTCGGCCGCGCTGTCCTTGCCCGGGTCGAAGTAGCGCTGGCCGAAGGACGGCAGATTGCGCGCCGGCCAGTGGATCTGGTAGAGGTCGATCACGTCGGTGCGCAGCCGCTTCAGGCTGGCCTCGCAGGACTCGACGATGTCGCTCGCGCGAAAGTCCGCGCGGCCATGGCGGATCCAGGGCATGCCGCGCGGCGGACCCGCGGCCTTGGTGGCCAGCAGCACGCGCTGGCGCGCGCCGGGCCGCGCGGCGAACCATTCGCCCAGGATGGTCTCGGTGGCGCCGAAGGTCTCGGCGCGTGCGGGCACGGCGTACATCTCGGCCGTGTCGATGAAGTTGATGCCCAGCGCGAGCGAGCGGTCCAGGATGGCGTGCGCGCCAGCGCGGTCGACCTGCTCGCCGAAGGTCATGGTGCCCAGGCAGAGCGGAGTCACATGCAGGCCACTGCGGCCCAGGGGAACGGTTTGCATGAAAAGAGCTTCAGGTGCGGCGATTGGGTCGGCAAGTTTCGCAGTTTTCGTGTCGCGGCCCGGACGCCGCGCCACCGTTCGGCTGCCCTACCATCGCCGCCCATGTACCAGCCCCTTCGCCCCTCGCGCAGCGCGTACGTCCCGCTGCGCACCTTGCGCGCCCATGTCCGCCTATGGGGCGAGCCGGCCCCGGGCCGCGTGCCGCTCGTGCTCGTGCACGGCTGGATGGACGTCTCGGCCTCCTGGCAGTTCGTCGTCGATGCGCTCGCGCAGGACCGTTTCGTGATCGCCCCGGACTGGCGCGGCTACGGGCTGACCGAGGCCGCACCGGTGGACAGCTACTGCTTCGCCGACTATCTGGCGGACCTGGACTTCCTGCTGGACCACTACGCCGGCGACCAGCCCGTGCACCTCGTGGGCCACAGCATGGGAGGCAACGTGGCCATGATGTACGCGGGCGTACGGCCCGCGCGCATCCGGCGCCTGGTCAACCTGGAGGGCTTCGGCTCGCCCGAAAGCCAGGCTGCGGACGCGCCCGGCCGCTATGCCCGATGGATGGACGAGCTCAAGCAGTTCCACCGCGGCACCATGGCCCTGGCGCCCTACGACAGCGCCGACGGCGTCGCGCGCCGACTCATGAGGACCAACCGGCGCCTGCCGCAGGACAAGGCCGACTGGCTGGCGCGCCAGTGGGCACACGAGGTGCCGCGCAGCGATGGCGGCGCCGGCCATGAATGGCGCATCCGCGGCGACGCGGCGCACAAGACCATCTTCGCCCAGGCCATGCGCGTGGACGAGGTGCTGGCGCTGTACCGCGCGATCACGGCGCCGGTGCTGGCCGTGGAAGCCTCCGACGACAGCCTGTCCCTGTGGTGGAAGGGCCGCTACACGCTGGACGACTACCACGCGCGCCTGCGCGAGATCGCCGACTGCCGCGTGCTGCGCATCGAAGACGCGGGCCACATGCTGCAGCACGACCAGCCCCAGGCCGTGGCCCGGGCGATCGAGCAGTTCCTGGCCTGAGCCAGGCCGTCGCGTCGCGTCGCGTTGCAGGCGCGGCGCAATTGCCGTCCAATCCACGCGGACATCCCGGAGATCCGCATGAAGCTCAGCCTCAAGCTCCCCCTGGCCTTCGTGGCCGCCCTTGCCGCCCTGCTGTGCGCCGCGCTGTTCGGCATGCACCAGCTGCACCGCGGGCTGCAGGTTTACGAAACCACGGTCCGCGCCCACACGGCGCAGGAGCGCGATGTCGCCGCGCTGCTCAGCGACTTCAAGACCCAGGTGCAGGAATGGAAGAACGTGCTGCTGCGCGGCCGGGACGCCCAGCCGCGCGAACGCTACTGGGCCGCATTCCAGAAGAAGGAGAGCGATGCCGCCAGGACCGCGCAGCAACTGGTCGCGACGCTGGGCAGCAGCGAGGCCGCCGCGCTGATCGCGCGCTTTCGCCAGGCCCACGAGGCCATGGGCGCCGGCTACCGCCAAGGCTATGCGGCCTTTGTGGCCGCCGGCTTCGATCCGGCCGCAGGCGACCAGGCCGTGCAGGGCATGGACCGCGAACCCGCCCAGTTGCTGGACCAGGCTGGCGAGAAGATCGCGGCCGCCAGCCGCGCGATCGCGACCGAGGCCGCCGCGCAGGCACAGCAGGCGCTGAACATCAGCCTGGCCACCATGCTCGCCGTGTGCGTGCTGGCGGTTGGCGGCGCCATCGCGTTCAGCCGCTCCGTGGTCCGCCCGCTGGACCGCGCCGTGGCCGTGTCGCGCGCGGTGGCCGCAGGCGACCTCACGGCCGCCGGCCGGGTGCTGGGCAAGGACGAGGTGGCAGAGCTGCTGAACGCCTTGCACACCATGCAGGGTGCGCTGTCCGATGTGGTGTCCAACGTTCGGCAGAACGCCGAAGGCGTGGCAACGGCCAGCGCGCAGATCGCCATGGGCAACAACGACCTGTCGGCCCGCACCGAGCGGCAGGCCTCGGCGCTCGAGGAGACTGCCGCCTCGATGGAGCAGCTCAGTGCCACGGTGCAGCAGAACGCGGAGAACGCGCGCAGCGCGAACGCCCTGTCGCAGGAGGCCTCGCGCATCGCGGCCGACGGGGGCGCCGCCGTCGGCCGGGTCGTGCAGACCATGCAGGGCATCGCCGACGCCTCGCGCCGCATCGCCGACATCACGGGCACCATCGACGGCATCGCGTTCCAGACCAACATCCTCGCGCTGAACGCCGCCGTGGAGGCCGCGCGCGCAGGCGAACAGGGCCGCGGTTTCGCCGTCGTGGCCAGCGAGGTGCGCCACCTCGCCCAGCGCAGTGCCGAGGCCGCAC
>DATKFT010000848.1:0-3206 GCA_035544335.1 Pseudorhodoferax sp. | reverse complement strand
CTCCTACAAGGGAAGCAGCCCTACCTTGACCGATCTGGCCGGCAAGCAGGTGGACTTTGCCATCGCGGAGTACAGTGCCGGACTTCCTCTGGTCAAGGGCGGCAAGCTGCGCATGCTTGCGCTAACCTCTGATCGCCGCATGAAAAGCGAACCGGAAACCCCGACGCTCCAGGAGCTTGGATACAAGGAGTATTTCCAGGTGGCATGGTGGGGCATCTTTGCACCCAAGGGTACGCCCAAGGCCGTTGTGTCCCGGCTCGAAAGTACGCTTCTGACGGTATTCAAGGATGCGGAGACAGCTCAATACCTCGAGCAAAACAACTTCAGTGCGTTCACTGGCACGGCTGAACAGCTTCGCGCTTTTCAGAAAGCCGAGATTGATAGAGAGTCGAAGCTGGTGAAGCGTTTCAATATTCCCAAGCTGTAATCGACGCTACGCGGCGCTGCAGGGAGCGGCGCCGCCGAAGTGAATCTGATATCTTTGCATCCCTTGATAGACGTCGTCTGCCGTTGTTCGTTGGACAAGCGGGCGCCGCCGTGAATCAAAAACCAACAGAGCATTTCTTATGGGGCGCAAACGTCAGATCGGAACGCCAGAAGGCGATGAGAAGCAACTCGCCATTCTTGATGCCGCCGCGTCGGTCTTCATGAAGCTTGGCTTTGCCGCCACCTCGCTTGACGACATCAGCGATAGCTATGGCGCGACCAAGGGGATCATCTATTACCATTTCCGCAGCAAAACGATATTGTTTTTTGCGGTCCAGCGTCGCGCCATGGAGCTGACCAGGGCAGCCATCGAGCCGGCCGCCAGTTCGGAGGCCCCGGCCCGCCAGCGTCTCGAGTCCATGGCATTCGCTCATTCGCTCCTGATGATGGAGCATCTGGATTATCTTCGGGTTGCCGCCCAGGGCCTGGAGTTGCAATTGGGTGGGCGCACCACGGAAGAAGAGCGCGCTGAGATCAAGCGCATTACTGCGCTGCGCGATGGTAACGAACGCCTGTACCTTCAGGTCCTGGAGGAGGGTGTGGCCAATGGGGAGTTCCGCGAAATGGACGTCCGGATCGTGGTCAAAGCGCTGCTTGGCGCATTGAACTGGACGTCACGCTGGTATCAACCCAGGAAAAGCGAGACCAGGAAGGATCGCGAAGCTATCGCTGCGGAGATTGCCCGATACGCCGTCAACGGGTTGAGTCGCTAGGTCACACGAAGTCTTGGCTGTGTTTCTCCTCGAAGGCGTGAGAACACGCTTGTTGGTCCAAAGCAATTGGACCGGCCTTCCCGCTGCAGACTGTATGCGGCCCATGACATAACGTTCGCAGCACCAGCGCTTGCTAACACAATCAGGAATCATTATCATTCCCGGTTTTGTTACAAATCATTAAAACCCTCTGCGCGCGCCTGCTGCCACCATGCAATCCCTTCCGGCCACCCCTATCCGTTTCACCCTGCGTCCCCGCCCGCTGTCCCTGCTGATCTGTGCCATCGCGGGCACCATGCCGCTGGTCTCCTTCGCACAGGCCCAGTCCCAGGCTCAGGCCCCGGCCGCGTCGGTGGAAGCGGGCAGCCTGAATGCCGTGGAGGTGCGCGTCGACCGGATCAAGAGCGACCTGGTCAACCCGATGCGGCAGGTCACGGTGATCGAACGCGAGGAGCTGGACGAGCTTCGCACGGGTTCGACCAACCTTGCCACCATGCTCAGCAAGGTCATCCCGGGCATGGCCGATTCCAGCCGTACGGTGACGGATTTTGGCCAGACGCTGCGCGGGCGCAGCGCGCTGGTGCTGATCGATGGCATCCCGCTGAACACCAACCGCGACTCGGCGCGCAACCTGGCCACCATCGACCCGAGCAATATCGAGCGCATCGAGGTGCTGCGCGGCAGCAGCGCGCTGTACGGGGCGGGTGCCAGCGGCGGCATTATCTCGATCACCACGCGCCAGGCCGGCGGGCCGCCCAGCGCGGACACCACGGTCACGCTGGGCACGCCGCTGACGCGGCTGAGCAGGGAAGGGCTGAGCGCCAATGTGCAGCAGCATTTTTCCGGCAGCCAGGGGCCGATCGACTATGCCTTCCACCTGGGCGCGCAGCGCATCGGCAGCCCTTACGATGCCGAAGGCCACCGCATTGCGCCGGAGCCCAGCCAGGGCGATCTGTTCGATTCCAACGTCTACAACCTGAGCGGCAAGCTGGGCTGGCGCATCGACGGCCAGCAGCGGCTGCAGTTGAGCGTCAGCCGCTACCAGGCGAAGCAGAACACCGACTATGCGTCCGATCCGTCGGTCGCGCGTGCGCCGGCCGGCTCCACCGCCGCGCGCGCGATTCGCGGCCTGCAGCTGGAGAACCAGAACGAGCTGCGCAATACCGTGGTCAACCTGGACTACCAGCACCAGGACCTGTTCGGCAGCACGGTATCGAGCCAGTTCTATTACCGCGATTACTTCACGCGGTTCCCGCCGTTCGATGCGCGCGCCGTGGCCACGCGCGGCGGCAATGTCGACCAGATCAGCCAGAACAGCGACGTGTTCGGCGGCCGCCTGACCATCAGCACGCCGCTGGGCAACGCCAAGGCCACCAAGCTGCTGTGGGGCGCCGACTACAACCAGGAGCGCAGCGACATGCCGCTGGACCTGTTCGACCCGCGCGCCTACGACAGCAGCGGCGGGCTGGTCTTCAACCGCATCGGCACGGCCACCTACATGCCGCCGCTGACCACGCGCAGTGGCGGCATCTTCGGCCAGCTGCAGCACAAGTTCAGCGAGCAGTGGTCGGCCGAGGGCGGCCTGCGTTATGAGCGCGCCAGCGCCAGCTTCGATGATTTCGTGCCGCTGTCGCAATCGCGCGCGAGCAACCCGGCCACGGTCAGGGGCGGCACGGTCAACTATGGCGCCTGGCTGTTCAACCTGGGCGCGGCCTATGCGCCGGTCAAGGGCCAGGAGTTCTATGCCTCGTTCAGCCAGGGCTTCCAGTTGCCGGACATCGGCCTGCAGGTCCGCAACGCGCGCGCGGGCTTCGACATCAATTCGTCCAGCCTGGACCCGGTCAAGACCAACAACTATGAAGTGGGCTGGCGCGGCGCGCTGGGCAATACGCTGGCGAGCGTGGCGCTGTTCTACACCACGTCCAAGCTGGGCGACGTGCAGAGCTTCAACAACGGCCTGATCCTCACCCGTACCGAAGAGCGCATCGCCGGCGTGGAAGCGGCGGC
>DATKFT010000847.1:0-2764 GCA_035544335.1 Pseudorhodoferax sp. | reverse complement strand
GGCCCAGCAGCCGGCCCGAGGCCTCGCCGCAGCGCACGAGCTGCTCGGCGCGCTCCAGGCTGACCTCCAGCGGTTTTTCGACCAGTGCATGGCGGCCGGCCTGCAGGCAGCGCGCCGCGATGTCCAGGTGCGTCGACGCCGGGGTCGCGACGATGACGGCCTCGACCGCCTCGTCGGCCAGCACCTCGCCGAGGTCGGCGGTCAGCCGCGCCTGGCCGGCCAGCGGGCCCAGCTGCGCGGCCTGCACGTTGCGGCAGACCGCCCAGCGCACGTCCACGAGATCGGCCAGTTCCGCCAGGCTCTGCATGTGGGGCTGGGCACCGGGGCCCACGCCGATCAGCGCGATGCCCACCCTTTTCATGCCACTGTTCATGCTGCGCTCCGCTTGTGCGCGAGCGCGTCGGCGTCCAGCGCGAGCCGGGTGACCAGCAGCGCGTGGTCCAGCGTCATGGCCGTGGCCGTGCGCTCCTGCACGTCGCGCACGAGCTGGGCGAAGAAGTCCAGCGGCCGGCCCTCGCAGTGCAGGTAGCGCGTGCCCTCGTGGTTGGCCAGCAGCAGGTGGTCGGTGCCGGGCCGGCCTTGCAGGTCGATGTACTTGCGCAGCTCGATGTGGCCCTCGGTTCCGAGGATGAACAGGCGGCCGTCGCCCCAGGTGGGCAGGCCGTCCGGCGTGAACCAGTCCACGCGCACATAGCCGCGGCTGCCCGTGCCCGGGGACGACAGCAGCACCTCGCCGAAGTCCTGGAAGTCCGGCGCCGTGCGGCTGCCGAAGTGGCCGACCGAGGCCGCCTCGACGACGCCGTCGGTCGAGCCCGTGAAGACCAGGAACTGGTCGATCTGGTGCGAGGCGATGTCCACGAGGATGCCGCCGTACGTGCGCTTGTCGAAGAACCAGCCCGGGCGGATGGCCGCGTTGAGCCGGTGCGGGCCCATGCCCATGGTCTGCACCACGCGGCCGATGGCGCCCTCGCGCACGAGCTGCAGCGCGGCGCCCACGGCCGGCACCACCATGCGCTCGGAAAAGCAGATCGAGAAGATGCGGCCCGTGGCCAGCGCGGTGGCGCGCACCTGCGCCAGCTGGTCGTAGTCGGTGATGCCGGGCTTGTCGCTGAGCACGTCCTTGCCATGCCGCATGGCCTCGATGGCGATGCCCGCGCGCTCGGACGGGACCGCGGCCGTCACGATGAGCTGCACGCCGGGGTCCTGCAGCAGGGCCTGGCGGTCGACGCGCGGGATCTGCGGAAAGCGCTCTTCGATGCCCTGCAGCACCTTGTCGTCGGAGGTCGCGTCCCAGTAGCCCGCGCATTCGACGCCGCACTTGAGCAGCTCGCCGATCAGGTGGTAGACATGGCGGTGGTCGATGCCGATGACGCCGAACTTGAACATGGGGGTCTCGAATCCTTGGGAAGTCAATTCAGGTGGAGCAATTCAGGCGGAGCGTTTGCGCGTGTAGCCGTCCACGACGAAGGCGCCGCCCTGGTGGGCCTGCGCGATGGGGCTGGGGTGGGCGGGCCGGTCCTGCACGGCGGGTGCCCAGGCCTCGGCGTTCTGCCGGGGTTGCCAGCCCAGCGCGTTGGGCTCGCGCAGGTCGTAGTAGGCGCGGTCGTTGTGCGAGATGCCCCAGACCGGCGCGAAGCCCACCTCGGGCGCGCGCAGCGCGGCCTCGACGAGGTCCACCAGGTCCGCCGGACCCAGCCAGGTGCTCAGGTGCCGCCGGTTGACGGGCGCGGGCTCGGAGCTGCCGATGCGCAGGCACACGGACTCCAGCCCGTGCTTGTCCCAGTACATGCGGGCCAGGCCCTCGCCCCACATCTTGGACAGGCCGTAGAAGCCGTCGGGCCGGTAGCTGCTCTGCTGGTCCAGCAGCGCGTCCACGCCGTGCATGCCGAAGGCGTGGTTGGAGCTCGCGAACAGCACGCGCCGCAGGCCGTGGCGCAGCGCGCCTTCGTAGACCTGGTGCAGCGCGACGAGGTTGTTCTCGATGATCTCGGGCAGCGGGCGCTCCACGCTCGTGCCGGCCATGTGCACCAGCATCTCGGTGCCCTGCAGCAGCCGGTCGACGACGGCGGGCTCGCGCAGGTCGCCGGCCACCAGGTCTTCGCCGGGGACGGCGGTGTCTGTGGGGTCTGTGGGGTCTGGAGGCCGGCGGCCCGACAGCGCGCGCAGCGTGAATCCACGTGCCGGCAGTTCCTTGCGCAGGATCCTGCCGATGTTGCCCCCTGCACCGCTCAGTGCGATCTTCATCTTGCTTGCCTCGTTGCGTTCTTGTGCTGGCCGCGCAAGACACCACCATGCGTCCGCGGGCCGACCCGGACCGGACGGCGTGGCGCCATCGCGCACATCGCGGATGCAATAATTCTGTGCAGCCAGCGTCGTCCCCGTCCAATGCTGTTTGGGTAAGAGCCCTTGCAGATCCAGAAAGAGTTCCCATGGACTTGAAGCACCTCGCCTCCTTCATCGCGGTGGCCGAGGAAGGGCAGCTGGGCCGGGCGGCCGCGCGGCTGCACCTGTCGCAGCCGCCGCTGAGCCGGCACATCCAGTCGCTGGAATCCGAACTCGGCGTGCAGCTGTTCACGCGCACGGCCTCGGGCATGGCGCTGACCCAGGCCGGCCATGTGCTGCTGGAGGACGCGCGCAACATCGGCTGGCAGGTGCAGGCCGCCACCGAGCGCGTGAAGAGCGCGGGCGCGGGCCGCTTCGGGCAGCTGGCCGTGGGCGTCTACGGCTCGTCCATCTTCGGCGCCACCTCGCAGATCCTCACGCG
>DATKFT010000846.1:0-5922 GCA_035544335.1 Pseudorhodoferax sp. | reverse complement strand
CCCGCAGTCATGCGCGGCCCCCGGCCGTGGCGGGCAGTTCTTCCTCGCTCTCCTGCACGGTGACTAGTTCGTCGTCGCTGAGCCGGCCCGTGGCCAGACGCCAGAGCTTGCGCAGCGTGACGAGCGCGATGCCCAGGCTCGTGAAGTAGCCCATGCCGAAGATCCAGATCATGGACATGCCGGTCACCTGCGCCATGGTGGTGGCGTTGACCTCGTGCTGGCGCCAGGTGCCCCAGAAGAACATGGCACAACACACCAGGATCAGCAGCTCGCTGGCGACCAGGCAGGCGATCTTGCCGCCACGCGGCAGTGTCTTGACCAGCGAATCCACGCCCAGGTGCGCGCCCTCGTGCATGGCCAGCACGGCGCCGACGAAGACCAGCCAGATGAAGGCGAAGCGCGAGAGCTCCTCGGACACCACGAGGCCCGAATCGAAGCCGTAGCGCAGCACCACGTTGCCGAACACCATGACCACCATGGCGATCAGGCACAGCGCCAGGAAGGCCTCGAGCAGGCGGACCACGGGACCGCGCCGGCGCGGCGACGCGCTCATCCCTGCGCTCCGGCAAGGCACAGCGCGCGACGCAAGGGCGCGCGGCGGCGGTGGATGGAAAGGCGGCAAGACATCGGCGTCTCCGGAAAATTCGAATGGGCGCGATTGTTGTATGTAAGGTTCTGTACTCAAATTAGGGTTATCCCTTTGTCGGCAGCCATCGAAAGCCGGCACCACACGGGCCATGGCAGGAGACAGAGGGCAAGGAATGCGGCCTGCAACCAAGCTGCTTCCGCACCGCACAAACGCCTGCGACACCCGCGGGATCCCGGCCCGCCTGGCCCACCGCGGAGACAATCGCGCATGCCCGCACCCTCGCTTTCCCCGTCGCTTTCCCCGTCGCTTTCCCTGTCGCGCCGTCCGCCGTTCAGCGTGCTGCTGGCGGCACTGGTCCTGGCCGGCTGCGCCACGCCGACCAGCCCGCCCGCCCCCACGGCGCCCCAGCCGCCACAGAGCGCGCCCCCGACCGCTGCCGCACCGGCCCCGCAGGAGGCCACGGCGCCCGCCGTACCCACACAGGATTTCGCGCAATGGATCGCGCGTTTTCGCACCGAGGCGCGCGCCGCCGGCATCGACGAGGCCACGCTGCACGCGGCCTTCGACGGCGTGCAGCACCTGGACCAGGTGGTGGCGCTGGACCGCCGCCAGCCCGAGTTCACACGTGCCGTGTGGGACTACCTGGACACGGCGGTCTCGCCGCAGCGCGTGGTGCGCGGCCAGGACAAGCTGCTGGAGTTGCGTCCGGTGGCCGACGCCGCCGCGGCCCGCTACGGCGTGCCAGCCGAGGTCATCGTGGCGATCTGGGGCATGGAGAGCAACTACGGCAGCAACTACGGCGACATTCCGACCATCGACGCGCTGGCCACGCTGGCCTTCGACGGCCGGCGTGCCAGCTGGGCACGCGGCCAGCTCATGGCCGCGCTGCGCATCCTGCAGAACGGCGACATCGCGCGCGAGCGCATGCGCGGCTCCTGGGCCGGCGCCATGGGCCAGACCCAGTTCCTGCCCTCGAACTTCCTGGCCTATGCGGTGGACGCCGATGGCGATGGCCGGCGTGACATCTGGGACTCCATGCCCGACGTGATGGCCTCGACGGCGCATTTCCTCGCACGCGAAGGCTGGCGGCGTGACCAGCCCTGGGGCCTGGAGGTCCAGCTGCCGCCCGGCTTCGACCTGGGCCGCGCCGACGAGGCCCAGCGCCAGTCCAGCGCCCAGTGGAGCGCCGAGGGGGTGCGAGCCATCGACGGCGGCGCATTGCCCGATCTGCCCGATGCGCAGCTGCTGCTGCCAGCCGGCGCGCGGGGTCCGGCGTTCCTGGTCGGCCCCAACTTCCGCACCATCCTGCGCTACAACAATGCGACGAGCTACGCCTTGGGCGTGGCCCTGCTGGCCCAGCGCATCGCCGGCGGCCCGGCCGTGCAGGCGGCCTGGCCGCGCGAGCTCCAGCCGCTGCCACGCAGCGCCATGCAGGCGCTGCAGCAGGCGCTGCAGGCCCAGGGCTTCGAGCCCGGCGCGGCGGATGGCGTGCTCGGCCCCGCCACGCGCGGCGCCATCCGGCGCTGGCAGCGCAGCGTCGGCCTGCCCGCCGATGGCTACCCCACGCAGGAGCTGCTGGACCGGCTGCGTCCCCGCTGAGCGCCTGTCAACGCGCCGCAGGCCTACGCGCGAACGCGGCCCGGACCACCCAGGCGCGGCGCCGCATGGCGCCTAGCATGGCCGCATGCCATTTCACCCCATCCCATCGCCCCACAGGCTGCCATGCTGATCCGCATCGGCTACGACATCGCGCTGGAGGTCAACGCACCCACGGTGCTCATCTACCTGCTGCAGCTGCACCCCTCACGCGCAGGCGATGTCGTGGCCGGCGAGCACATCACGCTGAGCCCGCCACTGCGCACCGATTTCTACCGCGACGGCTTCGACAACCAGTGCGCGCGCGTGCACATCCCGGCCGGCACCACGCAGGTGCGTCTGCGCAACCATGCGCTCGTGCGTGACAGCGGCCTGCCCGACGCGGTGGACTGGCAAGCGCGCGAGCATGCCTTGGGCGAGCTGCCGCTGGATTGCCTGCAGTTCCTGCTGCCCAGCCGCTACTGCGACTTCGATGGCGAGCTGCTCGCCTTCGCGTGGCAGCGCTTTGCCAACATCGCGCCGGGCTGGCCACGCGTGCAGGCGATCTGCGACCACGTGCACCAGCACCTGCAGTTCGACTACGCCAGCGCGCGGCCCACGCGCACCGCGCGCGAGGCCTGGCACGAACGCGTGGGCGTGTGCCGCGACTTCGCGCACCTGGCCATCGCGCTGTGCCGCAGCATGAACATCCCGGCGCGCTATGCGACGGGCTACCTCGGCGACATCGGGATCCCGCCGGCGCCCTTCCCCATGGACTTCAGCGCCTGGTTCGAGGTCTACCTGGGCGGGCACTGGCGCACCCTGGACGCGCGCCACAACGTGCCCCGCATCGGCCGCGTGCTGCTCGCACGCGGGCGCGATGCGGCCGATGTGCCCATCACCATGGTCTTCGGCGAGCACAGGCTCGCGCGCTTCGAGGTGGTCACGGAGCTGGCCTAACAGGCCTGGCCGGCCGGCAGGTCCAGGCGTCTGTCGCTATCCACCGCCAGATAGAACCACTCGCTGCCCGGAGCCGCCTGCGGATTGGGGAACACGATGGCCCCGTCGCAGGGGGCCTGCACCGCCTGGCCGTCGGCGCGCAGGCCGATCGTCTGGCCCTGCTGCACGGCATCGAAGCTGGCCCAGGGCCGCACGAAGCGGTCGCCTGCGTGCTCGCGGTCCACGACGTCGACGAGACGCAGCAGCCGCGGATGGCGCGGTGCCGCCGGCGGTGGACCCGCCATGTCCAGCCAGGCCAAGGTCGCGAGGATCGCGCGGTAGGCCACCTCGGGCGCCTGCGGATCGCGGTGCTGCCCGCACTCCAGCGTCACGGCGTAGCCTGCCTGGCTGCGCATATACTCGTTGGTACCCCAGCCGAACGCGATGGCCTGCGCATCGCCGGCACGGCCTTGCCGGGCCAGGCGCGCGGCATAGATCTCCAGCCAGGCCTCGATCACGCAGGCCGTGCCCAGCTGCAAGGCCAGCGCGCCCTCCTCGCGCGCCCGACCGAAGGGTTCCAGCGCAGCGCCGTTGTCGCGCGGTCCGATCATCGCGAACGGCGTACCCGCGCTTTCGAAGGAGTGCAGGTCCAGCAACACGTCGTGTTGCGCCAGCAGCGGGCACAGGCGGTTGGCGAGGCGGGCCTCGTGGTCGGCTGGCTGAGGCGTGGGCTGGAACGAGCGGTTCAGGTTGCGCTCGCCTTCGCGCCGGCCCAGCCGGCGCGCAAGCGGGTTGGCCACGGGCACCAGCGTCAACACGCCGCGCCGCAGCGCCAGGCCCCCCGTCTCCAGCGCCGCGCGCACGCGCTCGATGGCCACGGTGCCGCAGGTTTCATCGCCATGCACGCCACCCAGCACGGCCACGCGCGGGCCGGGCCAGCCCGATTGGAAGCTGTGGCTGCACAGCAGATCGTCGGCCGGTGTCATTGGCCCGCTGGCGCCGGAGCGGCGGTCGCGGGCCGCCTCGCTTCGTCCAGCATCAGCGCGCGCTGCCCGGCATTGCGCGGCGCGCTCGCCGCCAGGCCCGGGCGCTCGGTCAACAGCTGGCGGCTGTCGCGCCGGGCGCGCGGTCCCACGATGGCGCCATCCCCGGGAGGCTCGGCCATGTCCACGCCGCCCGCGCCGCCGGCTGCACCAGGCCGCGCGCCCACGCCCGGCCCGACCCCGCCCAGGCCGACACCACCCGTGCCGCCGTTGGCCGAGGTGCTGCCGCCTCCTGCCGCCGCTGCGGCCTGGCCGGCCGTCTGCTGTGCCGGTGCCGCCGTGGCGAGCACCAGGCATGCCGTGCCCAGGGCCGACGCCCAGGCACGCCGTGCTGCTTGTGCATGCATCGTTTGCTCCTGTCTGTGCTGACCGGACCAGTATGGGTCTTCGCGCCCTGCGTCCGCTGTGGCCCGCACAGAAATGGACGCAGGACGACAGCGCCGGCCGGCAGGCGGCTGACAGGATGGGGGCCCCAGAACAAAACACCCCGCACGCGGCGGGGTGTCTTGGGACGAGCGTGGAACGCTCAGATGTGCACGGAGCGCAGGCGCACCGAGAAGTCCTGCAGTGCCTTGATGCCGCTGCTTTCGGCGCGGTGGCACCAGGCCTGCAGGTTGGCCGTCAGCTGCTCGCGCGTGAGCGAGGTCGACAGCCACATCTGGCGCAGTTCCTCGCGCATGGTGACCATCTTGTCCAGCACGGGGTGCGCGGCGCGCGCCTGCGCGATCTTGGGCTGGGCCGATGCCGGCACGCGCTCGTCGTCGCGGTGCAGCCAGCGGCGCGCGGCGACCAGCACCGACGCATCGGCCTGCTTGGCCTTGAGCACGGCGATCTCTTCCTGGCAGGTGCGCCTGAGTTCACGCGCATAACCGGCCATCACCTCGTAGCGGTGCGCGATCAAGGCTTCCAGCGTCTTCTCGTCGGCGACCGGCTTGATCTGGCCCAGCTGCAGGCGCGGCGGCGTCTTCTTGACCTTGGCCAGGCCCACGCGCTGCATCAGGCTGATGTAGACCCAGCCGATGTCGAACTCGTAGGGCTTGACCGAGAACTTGGCCGAGGTCGGATAGGTGTGGTGGTTGTTGTGCAGCTCTTCGCCGCCAATGATGATGCCCCAGGGCGAGATGTTGGTGCTCGCGTCCGATGCTTCGAAATTGCGGTAGCCCCAGTAGTGGCCGATGCCGTTGACCACACCGGCTGCCCAGAACGGGATCCAGACCATTTGCACGGCCCACACGGCCAGACCGGCCGCGCCGAACAGCGCGAGGTTCAGGATCAGCATCAGGCCCACGCCCTGCCAGCTGTAACGCGAGTACAGGTTGCGTTCGATCCAGTCGTTGGGGCAGCCCAGGCTGAACTTGTCGATCGTTTCCTTGTTGCCCGTTTCCGCGCGGTAGAGCTCGGCACCCTTCCAGAACACGGTCTCGATGCCATGCGCATGCGGGCTGTGCGGGTCGTCAGCGGTTTCGCACTTGGCGTGGTGCTTGCGGTGCACGGCCACCCATTCCTTGGTCACCTGGCCGGTGGCCAGCCACAGCCAGAAACGGAAGAAGTGCGCAGGCAGCCAATGCAGATCCATCGCACGGTGCGCCTGGTGGCGGTGCAAATAGATCGTCACGCTGGCGATCGTGATGTGCGTGGTGAACAGCGTGTACAACACGATCTGCCACCAGGACAGGCCCCACAGCCCATTGGCAAGCCAGTCCACGGCGGCGTTCAACACGGCCCAATCGGGTAGCAACATATAGGAATCAGCTCCTTCTCCGTTTTTTGCGGGCG
>DATKFT010000845.1:0-4431 GCA_035544335.1 Pseudorhodoferax sp. | reverse complement strand
CCATTACGCTCCCTCCGTCTTGCTTGCGCGATCGGCACTGTGGCCGGCTATCATCGCCGTATGGAAACCCGCTGCCCCCAATGCCACGCAATGATCGGCCTGGCGTCCAACGTCGAGCCGCATCCCGATCTGCGCCCAACGCCGTGGGTGCTGCCGCGTATGTTGGCAGCGATGGCTGGTGGCGAGGCATACCGGTGCAAACGCTGCGGGCTGTATTTGTGCCGCGGGGCGCTGCGCACGGGGGTGTGGAGTGCCCTCCGGGTGGATTGAGTCAATCATCGGGAGTCTCCGTCGTTCGCTGGCACGATTACGACTGTCTGCCCCGTCACGCGCGCGTTCTCCCGCAGCGCTTGACACTGCATTTCTGCATGCTCATCGCTGATCGCGTAGATGTGGCACGCATATGTGCCGTCGGGGCTGTTGAACGTGATCTCATAGGGATGCCACGCGCGGCCGGCTGGGTCGGCATAATTCAGAGGATAGGGAATGTGGGAAGCGCTCATTGGGCGGCTCCCCAATAGCTGAGTTCGTCCCGAACGGCTTCGGTGGGGCTCATGCCGTCTGGCCGGTAATGTTCGACCATCGAGTCCGCGATTTCCCAGCACGTCGACCAGCCGAGTCCGGTACGCCACCGCAGACCATAGGCCGCTCGCAATGTCCATAAGCTACGCATGCTCACCTCCTTCCTGGAGGGGCGAGTCCAAGAACTCGGTCACACACTGGCGCAGCGAGACGCCTCTGGCCTGCGCTTCCTCTTCGAAACTCTGGACAAGTGCCTCGGTGGCCTGGCGGCGGGTCTGCTGGTACAGCCAGCCGCGAGACCAGGCGCAGCGCGCCCACATCGGCCACGTATTGCGCTTCGAGCGTTCGTAGATGATCGGCAGGCCGCGCGCCTGCGCGGAACGGCCCAGGGCCTCGAAATAGCGCTTCCCGGCGAGCGGTTTAGTCATGATCGCTCCCGGCGGTGGGCTGCGGATCGTTCTCCGGCCAATGGCCGACAACCATTCGCCCGCATTCGCGCACGATGCGGAACCGCCCATTGGCGGCCAGCAGTTCCAGGCTCTCGGCATAGGCCGAGATCGCGCCGCTATCCGTTTCCCCGCCGTCGCCGGTATGGCAGCACTGGCGGCACATGCTCTCCAGGGCATCCAGAGCATCCCCATCGGCCGGTGCCTGGGCGGCAACGGGGGCGGCGGCGAATCGCTCGATATCGTCATAACGGGGGTTGCTCGGTTCGATCACAAGGGATTGGTCATCCACAACGCGGACCCCCAGGCTCTCGACACAATCGACCATCCAGCCGCCTGCGTCGTGGTCGAACAGCTCGCAGATGTAATCGTCGCCGCGGCGCTCGGCCAGCGTGTAGCTGTCGTAGGGGCCGCCATAGGTGGGCACCATTTCCCCAGTGGCGTGATGTTCAATCCACATGAAGAATGGGCGTCCCGTGATCGGGCACTTCTCCGGTGCCCAGCGCTTCACCGGCTCCGCGCTCGCGGCAGGCTGCTGGATCGCATCCAGCGCTTTGCTGGCGATCTTGGCATCGGCCAGCGAGTCGCCGGAGTCCAGGCCCGGCACGATCTTGTCCACCAGCTCGGCCAGGGCTTCCTCGAAACGCAGCGAGTTGGCGGCAGGCTCCGCGCTCGCGGCCGGTGCCTGCTTGAAACGCTCCCAATCAGGATACTCTGTCAGCAGAAATGCCAGGACCATCCTGGCCCGTCGCTCCGTCATATCCAGGCCGTCACATTCGCCCTCGACAGCGCTGCGCAGGCTCTGGACCATATCGGCGGGCACTTCCTCAGGCAGGATCGGACCTGCCTGCCCGCTGGCCTGGGCTGCTGGCTGCGGAGCGGCCTCGCCCAGGCGGGTGTGCTCGATGGCCTTGTTCGGGTCCATGGTGCGCCAGTCTGGCCAAGTTCGCCCCTCGTTCTTGGTTTGCTTGGCGACAATGGCGTCGATGATCTGCGCGGGACTGGCATCGGAGCGCCATGCACCGTCCAGGGCGAGGATGACCACGTCGATCCACTCGATCAGGTCCTCGGGTGAGGACTCGACCTCCAGCAGCTCCTTGCGGATGTGATCGCATACACCTTTCGTGCGCCGACCTGGGCCGAAGGTCCGCTCGCTGAACTCGCGTTGGCGCTGCAGATACGCGGCGAAGTCGAACTTCGGCACGGCAGTGATCGGATGGCCGAGACTCCATAGGAACATGCAAAAGTTCGCCACGTCTCGCGGGTCGCCCTTCTCGACGTGCTCACGTAGCATCCGTGACAGGTCTGCGGGATTGCATCCATGCCAGCCAGACCGGCCCTTTGCGCGAGCCTGGGCAAGCTTTTCCTTCATTGCGACGGCGAAGTGATCGACTGCATCGTCATCGATATGGGCTGCTGGTGCCGGGGCAGCTACGGCTTCGAGTGCGGATGCCAGATCCATCAGTCGCTGGTACTCGGCCTGAGCCTCGGCATCGCCATACCATTCAATCGTGCCATCCTCCCGGACGGTTGCACTGGCATCCCGGATCCATTGATTGGCGCCGGCGCGAATGGCCGCGACGGCTTGCTTGATCGTGTCACTCGTCATGAGATTTCTCCGTAGAGGGAGTGCCGCTGGCGCGGTGGAGTGCCGGGTAGACCTTCGTCAGGGATCCGGCGATAGGGTGTCCGAGCAGCTTGGCCGCCCGGGCGATGCGGGCGCGTTGGGCGTGGGCCGCATGGTGGCGTGTCAAGCCGAGGTAGCTGTTCGCGGCCGCCAGGGCCTGATCCGGGTGCATGTGCTCGAGCCGTTGCACGGCTGTAGCGATGACTCGGCGGCGGACGGTGGTACGCCAGGGCTTCACGACGCATCCCACGAAGTCCACGCCGCGATCGACGGGCTGCAGGATCGTCTTGTGCGGATTCAGATGCACGCCGAGCGTCTCGGGCAGGAATCGCTCGATATCCTGGAGGCATTCCTTCAGCCTCCGCGCCGACCGATGCAGAATGACGAAGTCGTCGACGTACCGGGTGTAGTAGCACGTGCGCAGCCGGTGCTTGCAATGCTGGTCCAGCGCATCGAGATAGACGTTCGCGAAAAACTGGCTGCTGAGATTGCCGATCGGCAGGCCTCGGTCGTCGGGCGCGGTGAACAGGCTCTTGTGGCGCGGAACCAGCTGCAGCAGCTTTGGTGGGCACCGCACGTCGACGTCGACCCGCGGGTCATGGAACAGCACGGCCTCTGCCAGCTGCCGCCACCATGGCTCGTGAATCCTCGTCGCCAGCTGGTCATGCAGCGTCGGCTTGTGGATCGAGACGAAGAAGTTGGCCAGGTCGCACTTCAGATAGAAGGCGCGGTGTGTCCAGTTCTCGGTGATGGAGCGGACGTCGTGCTCGAGGCGCCGGACGGCATAAAGCGTCCCGCGACCCGGGATGCAGGCGCAGCTGCTGGCGATGAACCGCCGATGGAATCGGTCGGCGATATGGTTGTAGAGGAGGTGATGCACGACGCGATCGCGGAATGAGGCCGCCCAGACCTCGCGCGGCTTCGGGTGCGTCACGACGAAGCAGATCGAGCGGCCTGGCGTGTAGCGGCCGCTCTGCAGCTCCTCGTAAAGGCCCAGGAGGTTGCGCTCCAGGTGCTCCTCGAACTCCAGCGCGGTGCGGCTGCGGCGCTTGCTGCGTCGGCAATCGAGGTAGGCCTGTAGCAGGTCCTCGAGGGAGAAGGGGGCGGCGGATGAATCTGCGGACGGCACGAGCCCTGTACCTGTTGTCCTTGTCGTCGTTGTTCTGGTTGCCATCGTCGAAGTCCTGGATCCAGGCGTTGTTGGCCGAGTACTGCGTCGAATCGCGCTATCTACATGAGCTCGCCGAAGACCGGGGCCGATCAGCGGGCGCACTGCGCTGGGCCATCGCCAGCCGCAGCTGGTGGTTCCCTTAATGCGCATGGCGGTGGCCCAGGGGGCCAGCGGCGCGACCAGATTCAAAATACGCACGGGCATGATTGCCATGACAGTCATGCAGCAGGCGATGCCGCGAAAAGGCTGGGTTGGTCGGACATCGGTGGGGGCGTCGAGGCTGCGCGCGCGGATTGCTTGCGCCAGCCTCCGGCCTGCTTGCCGATGCTGTCGGTAATTTCTATGGCCCTGGCCCACTGGCCGCGCGAGATGAAGCGTTTGTCGAGGCAGGTGCGCAGCATCAGCTCGATGGCCTGCAGCTGCTCGAGCAGCTCTTCAATGAACGGCACCTTGTTGTCGGCGGCATTGGCGCGACCGACGAGAAGGAGCAGCTCCATCGAGCGATCCTCCATGCGATCGCCCAGCTTGCGTTTGACGCTGCGCGGCAGGTTGCGAACCATGTCGACGATGACGCCGTACAGGTCGTAGCCGGCCTTGTGGATGGGGAGGGTGGTGTGCAGGGCCATAAAATTTCACGCGAACGGCGCTGCGCGCCGTGGACGCTT
>DATKFT010000844.1:0-2202 GCA_035544335.1 Pseudorhodoferax sp. | reverse complement strand
TGCTGCAGACCGACCCGACCGTGATCTACGGCATGGGCGAACGCTTCGACGGCACCATCCGGCGCAGCGATCTGCGCACCGACACGCCATTCAACACCTACACGCGGCCCGGCCTGCCGCCCACGCCGATCGCGATGCCGGGCGCGCAGTCGCTGCTGGCCGCGGTCCAGCCCTCCGATTCCAAGGCCTTGTACTTCGTGGCGCGCGGCGATGGCGGCAGCCATTTCAGCCACTCGCTGGACGAGCACAACCGAGCCGTCAACCGTTACATACGCGGGCGTTGAGCAGCATGCACCCACCACGCGGTCTCTTCATCAGCTTCGAGGGCATCGACGGCGCCGGCAAGTCCAGCCACATCGAGGCCCTGGCCCAGGCCTTTCGTGCCCAGGGCCGCACCGTGACGCAGACGCGCGAGCCGGGTGGCACGCCCGTGGCCGAGCGGCTGCGCGCGCTGGTGCTGCACGAAGACATGGATGCGCTGACCGAAGCCCTGCTCGTGTTCGCGGGCCGGCGCGATCACCTGCAGCGCGTGGTCGAGCCTGCGCTCGAGCGTGGCGAGGTGGTGCTGTGCGACCGCTTCACCGACGCCACCTTTGCCTACCAGGGCGCCGGCCGCGGCTTCGACCTGGCCGTGCTGCAGGTGCTGGAAGGCTGGGTGCAGGCCAGCGCGGCGCTGCCCGCGGGCCAGCTGCGCCAACCGGACATGACGCTGTGGTTCGCGCTGGCCCCCGAGATCGCGGCGCAGCGCCTGGCCCAGGCGCGTGCGCCCGACCGCTTCGAGGCCGAGCCCGCGGCGTTCTTTTCCCGTGTGCATGCGGGCTACGCCCAGCGCGCGCAGGAGGCGCCCGAGCGCTTCGTGCGCATCGAAGCCGACGCGACGCGCCACGCGGTCTGGCAGCAGATCACGGCCGCGGTGGTCCGGCGCGGCTGGCTGGCCATCATGGTCGCGGCGCAGGCGGGGCCGCGATGAGCGCCGTCCCGCCGCCCGAAGGCGCCGCGGTGCGCGTGGCACCGTGGCTGCAACGCCAGCGCAGCGATCTGCTGGCCCAGCGCGGCCATGCCTGGCTGTTGCACGGCCCCTCGGGCCTGGGCCAGTATGAGCTGGCGTTGGAACTGGTGCGTGCCTGGCTCTGCGAACGGCCAGGCGGGCAGGGCGCCTGCGGCGACTGCGCCAGCTGCCATGCCATCGCCGTGCGGGCCCATGCCGATCTGTGCGTGCTGCTGCCCGAGGTGCAGATGCTGGCGCTGGGCTGGCCGCTGGACGAGAAAGCGCAAGCCGAGATCGACGACAAGAAGCGCAAGCCCAGCCGCGAGATCCGCGTCGAAGCCATGCGCGGGGCCGTCGAGTTCGGGCAGCGCACCAGCGCCCGCGGCCGTGGCAAGGCCGTGCTGGTGTTTCCCGCCGAGCGCATGAACACCATCAGCGCCAACGCGCTGCTCAAGACGCTGGAGGAGCCGCCGGGTGACGTGCGCTTCGTGCTGGCCACGGGCGCGGCGCACCTGCTGCTGCCCACGATCCGCAGCCGCTGCATGGGCCACCAGATGGCCTGGCCCGGACCCGACGAAGCCCAGCAATGGCTGCAGGCCCAGGACGGCGTCGCGGCAGCCGACGTGCCCGTGCTGCTGGCGGCGGCCGGCGGCCGGCCCGAAGAGGCCTTGCGCATGGTGCAGGCCGGGCGCAGCGCGCGGGCCTGGGCCGCCTTGCCCCAGGCGCTGGCCCGCGGTGACATGGGCGCGGTCGGCGATCTCACGCCAGCCGATCTCATCGACGCCATGCAAAAGCTCTGCCACGATCTGCTGCGGGCCGGGCAGGGCGCCGCGCCGCGTTTCTTCGCGCCCGCCGACCTGCCGCAGCCCGCCCCCTTGCAGGCGCTGCTGCACTGGTCGCGCAAGCTGCAGGACAGTGCGCGCATCGCAGAGCACCCCTTGAACGCCGGCCTGATGCTGGAGTCGCTTGTGACGCAGGCGAAAACGACTCTAAACTCGCGGCCATCATGAGCAGCTCCGCATCGGCTCCGCGTCCCAGCGTCATCCAGCTGGCCCTCAAGGAGAAGGCGGCCCTGTACGCGGCCTACATTCCCTTGTTCGCCGAAGGCGGCATGTTCATTCCGACCACGCGTGACTACCAGCTTGGCGACGACGTGTACGTGCTGCTGTCCCTGCCCGAGGATCCGCAGCGCTACCCGATCGCCGGGCGTGTGG
>DATKFT010000843.1:0-9846 GCA_035544335.1 Pseudorhodoferax sp. | reverse complement strand
TGGAGGCCAAGCTGTACAAGGAACACGCGGCGGGCTTCAAGAGCTCGCCGTCGGCCGCCGTGCTCGCAGGCATCCCGGGCCTGCAACTCGACCGCGTCCACCAGAAGATCTCCATCATCGAAGCCAATTTCGATTCCGCGCATGCCCTGCAGATCGAGGTCGGCGCGCCGGTCGCCGAAGTCCGGCGCACGGTCGTGGCCCACGACACCGTGCTGCAGTACGCCCGCTTCGAGTTCCCCACGCGCTACGTCAAGATCGAGTTCGACCTGCTGAGGCGCTGAAGCGCCGCACGCAGCGCCCTGCCCCAGGCCACTGGCGCCCTCCCCGGGCCGCCGCTCCCCCGACGCGCCGGACGCGAGCGCCCAGGACAGCCCTACGACGTGGGCCACCACACCGCCAGACCGCGGCCTCCGACTGCCGGGCAGGCGCCATGCCCCTGCCGACCTTCGACGCAACGGCAGACAGAACACCGGCCGGCACGGCTGGGTAAACCCTGGGTCTTCTTTCGGCTCAATAGATCATAAAATTGACTTATTGATCTTTTAAACACATCCGAATGTCAGAAGAATTTCCCGTGGAGAACGCCGCATGAGCGCGCACAAGACCGTGTTGTCGGGCGTCAAGGTCCTCGACCTGAGCCGGGTGCTGTCCGGGCCCTGGTGCACGCAGACGCTGGGCGACCTCGGGGCCGACGTGGTCAAGATCGAGCGGCCGCCGCTGGGTGACGACGCGCGCACGTATGGAGCTTCTCTGGGCGCTTCTTTGGGCTCTTCCTCGGGCGCCTCGCTGGCAGCGGATGCGCAGGACGGACCGCCCCAGACCACGTTCTACGCGGCCTGCAACCGCAACAAGCGCTCGGTCGCGCTGGACTTTTCCCAGCCCGAACACCAGGCCCTGCTGCGCCGCATGGCGCAGCAGGCCGACGTGCTCGTGGAGAACTTCAAGGCCGGCACGCTGGCCCGCTTCCAGTTGGACTATGCAAGCCTCAAGGCCAGCAATCCCCGGCTGATCTACTGCTCCATCACGGGCTTCGGCCAGACCGGTCCCTATGCGTCGCGGCCGGCCTACGACTTCATCATGCAGGGCATGTCGGGCCTGATGAGCACCTGCGGCGAGGCCGATATGCCCATGCGCACGGCGGTTCCGATCACCGACCTCATCGCCGGCAACAACGCGACCACCGCCATCCTGGCGGCCCTGATCCAGCGCGGCCAGACCGGCGCAGGCCAGTTCATCGACTGCGCCATGCTCGATGTGGCCGTCAACTTCAACTCCCACGTGGCCCAGACCTACCTCGCCACGGGCAGCGTGCCCGAGCGGGTGGGCAACTCCAACCCCATCATCGCCCCGTCCGAGCTGTTCAAGACCAGCGACGGCTGGCTGATCCTGTCGGTGGCGAACGAAGCCCAGTTCAAGACGCTGTGCGGCCTGGTCCCGGACCTGGTCGCCGACCCGCGCTTCGGTTCGAACTGGGACCGCGTCGCGCACCGCCCGGCCCTGCACGCGGTGATCGAGGCCGTGACGCGCACCCAGAGCACGCGCCACTGGGTCGATCTGTTCGCGGGCGCCGGCCTGCCTGCGGGCCCCATCCACTCGCTCGAAGACGTCTTCAACGACCCCCAGGTCCAGCACCGCCAGCTCCTCGTGGAGGTGGACGGCCCCGCAGGCCAGCGGCTTCCGCTGCTGCGCAGCCCCTTGAACATGAGCGCGGTCGAGGTCCCCTACCGTGCGCCGCCGCGCATGGGGCAGCACACGCAGGAGGTGCTGGCCGAGTGGCTCGGCGAGGGCGCCAGCGCATGATCCGGGACCCGCAGCAGTTCGCCGCGCGGCTCGCACAGTTCAGGCACTGGACGCTGCAGCACGCGCTGCCGCTGGAAGCGCAGGTCGAGGCCGAGGACGCGGTCCCCGAAGCGACCGTGGAGCAGATGCGCGCGCTGGGCCTGTTCGGCCTGGCTATCCCCACGCAGTTCGGCGGCAGCGGCATGACGCTGGAGGAGCTGTGCCTGTCGGCCTGTGAACTGGCCTACGCCTCGATGGCATTGCGCGCGCGCTACAGCGGCAACACGGGCATCGCCTCCGAAGGCCTGGTCCAGGACGGCACCGAGGCGCAGAAGGTCCGGTGGCTGGCGCCCATGGCCGCGGGCACCGTCACCGGCTGCATGGCCCTGACCGAGCCCGACGCGGGTTCGGACGCGGCCAACGTGCAGACCATGGCCGAGCCCGAGGGCCATGGCGAGGACGCGGCCTATGTGCTGACCGGCACCAAGACCTATGTGACGAATGCCATCCATGCCGACCTGTTCACCGTCTTCGCGCGCACGGCGCCAGGGCACAAGGCCGAGGGCGTGACGGCCTTCCTGATTCCCAGGGACGCGGCTGGCCTGCTGGTCGGTGCGCCCTACCCCAAGATGGGCTTGCGCGGCTCCCCGGTGTCCGACCTGCGGCTCGAGCGCGTGCGCGTGCCGCGCACGGCCATCCTGGGCGGCGAGCCCATGCTGGGCAAGGGCTTCGCAACGGCGCTCAAGGCGCTGAACAAGCAGCGCATCCACCTGTCGGCCATGGCCGTGGCGCAGTCCAGGCGCCTGCTCGACGAGGCCTTGCAGTGGTGCACGACACGCCGGCAGTTCGGGCAGCCGATCGCCGAATTCCAGATGGTGCAGGCCATGCTGGCCGAGTGCCAGGTCGAGCACCTGGCCGCACGCGCGCTCATGCTCGACCTGGCGCGCGCCTACGACCGCGGCGAAGACCTCGCCATGGAGGCCTCGGCCTGCAAGTACTTCGCGACCGAGGCCGTGGGCCGCACGGCCGACCGCGTGCTCCAGCTGTTCGGCGGGCGCGGCTTCCTCGCGGAGGCCGGCATCGAACGCATCTACCGCGATGTGCGCGTGCTGCGCCTGTACGAGGGCACGAGCCAGGTCCACCTGGCCGGCATCGCCAAGCAGATGCTCAAGAAGGCCAGACAGTCCCCACCCGCGGCCCCGGCCGCGCCCCTGCCACGGGCCACCGCATGACTTCACGGATTTTCAACCTGTCGGGCAAGGTCGCCCTCGTCACCGGCGCCTCGCGCGGCATCGGCGCGGCCATCGCCATGGAGCTGGCGGCCCATGGCGCACGCGTGGTCGTGTCCTCGCGCAAGCGCGACGCCTGCCAGCAGGTCGTGGCCGAGATCGAACGCCAGGGCGGCCAGGCCATCGCGCTGGCCTGCAACATCGGGCGCAAGGACGAGCTCGAGCAGCTGGTCCAGGCCACGCATGCGCACTGGGGCGCCGTCGACATCCTGGTCTGCAATGCCGCGGTCAACCCCTACTACGGCCCGGCCATCGACATGCCCGACGATGCCTTCACCAAGGTGATGGACAGCAACCTGCGCAGCAACATCTGGCTCAGCCACCTGGTGCTGCCCGGCATGGCGCAGCGCGGCGGCGGCGCCATCGTCATCATCTCCTCGATCAATGGCCTGCGCGGCAGCCCCCGGCTCGGCGCCTACGCGATCTCCAAGGCCGCGAACATGCAGCTGGTGCGCAACCTGGCCGTCGAATGGGGGCCCAAGAACATCCGCGCCAACTGCATTGCGCCCGGCCTGATCAAGACGGATTTCGCCAAGGCGCTCTGGGACAAGCCCGAGGTGGCGCGCAAGCGCCTCGTCGACACGCCGCTCGGGCGCATCGGCGAGCCCGCGCACATCGCAGGCGCGGCCGTCTTCCTGGCCTCGGAGGCCGGCGCCTTCATGACGGGCCAGACCATCGTGATCGACGGCGGGGTCACGGCGGGCTCGCCCGTCACGGGGGACGCCGAATGAGCGCAGAGGCAGCCCCGGCGCCCACCCCCTCGGGCGAGCGCATCGACGAGGCCGCGCTGGCCCGCTGGCTCCAGGGCGTGCTGCCGGCAGGATTCGACGGGCAGCTCCGGCTCACGCCGTTCCGCGGCGGCCAATCCAACCCGACCTACCGCCTGGACACCCGGGTCGGCGCCTTCGTGCTGCGCAAGAGGCCGGCCGGAACGCTGCTGCCCAGCGCCCATGCGATCGACCGCGAGTACCGCGTGCTCGCCGCGCTGGCGGGCACGCCCGTGCCGGTGCCGGCCCTGCGCGGCTACTGCGCCGACGAGGCCCTGATCGGCACCGCGTTCTATGTCATGGACTGCGTGGACGGGCGCGTGCTCGGCGAGCGCACCGTGGCGGCGGGTGACGCAGCGCACGCCCCCCAGGTCTACCGCGAGATGGTCCAGACGCTGGCCGACCTGCACGGCGTCGACTGGCGCGGCCTCGGCCTGGGCGACTTCGGCCGCGCCGAGCACTACGTGGAGCGCCAGGTGGCGCGCTGGACGCGGCAGCTCGACGCCTCGCTCACGCAGGAGTGGCCGGCCATGCGCCAGCTGTCGGAGTGGCTGCCGGCCCGGCTCCCGCATTCGGACGACGCCTGCATCGTGCACGGCGACTACCGGCTCGGCAACGTGCTCGTGGGCCCGGCGTCCCGGCTGACGGCGGTGCTGGACTGGGAGCTCGCGACCATCGGCCATCCGCTGGCCGACCTGGGCTACTTCTGCATCTCCTACCAGCTCCCGGCACACTTCGGCGGCTGCGCCGACCTGGACCTGCGCGCGCGCGGCATTCCCTCGCAGCAGGAGGTCTGGGCGCTGTACCGCGCGCGGCGCCCGCAGACGGCGCACGCCGACCTCGCGCTGTACGTGGTCTTCGCCATGTTCCGCCTGGCCGCGATCGGCGCCGGCGTCTACCGCCGGGCCCTGGACGGCAACGCCGCCGACGACGGGGCGCTGAGGCACTGGGCGCGCTACCAGTTCATCGGAGAGACCGCCTGGCAGCTCGCGCAGCGCATCGAGCAGGGCGACCAGGCGCTGCCCGGCAGGGGCAACGCGGGCGGGCGCCCGGGCCCGCTGGCGGCGGCTGCCGGCGCAAGCGCCTGAGAGGCAGCGATGGCACACACACCGCCTCCTGCCGACGCGCCCGGCGCGCTGGCCCCCTGCCTCGCCGGCATCCGCGTGCTGGACCTCACGCGCGTGCTCGCCGGCCCCTGGTGCACCCAGCTGCTCGGCGACCTCGGCGCCGACGTCATCAAGGTCGAGCGTCCCGGCACGGGCGACGACTCCAGGACCTACGGCGGCCGGCTCCAGGTCGACGGCGTGGACACGGACGAGTCGTCCTTCTTCCTCGCCTGCAACCGCAACAAGCGGTCGATCGAGGTGGACTTCTCCCATCCCGAGGGTGCGGCGCTGCTGGCGCGGCTCGCCGCGCAGAGCGACGTGCTGGTCGAGAACTACAAGGCCGGCTCGCTGGCCGCCTATGGCCTGGATTGGGCCAGCCTGCGCGCGCTCAACCCGCGCCTGGTCTATTGCTCGATCACCGGCTTCGGCAACGACGGCCGGGCCAGCGCCGAACCGGCCTACGACTTCATCGTGCAGGGCCTGAGCGGCGTCATGAGCACCTGCGGCCTGCCCGACATGCCGCTGCGCACCGCGATTCCCATCGTCGACCTGGCGGCGGGCTACAACGCGCTGGCCTCCATCCTGGGCGCCCTGCTGGAGCGCGCGCGCACCGGCCAGGGGCGCTTCATCGACATCGCGCTGCTCGACTCCGCCGTGGCGCTGACCGTGCACTTCGGCCAGGAGTTCCTCGTGAGCGGCCGCGTCGCCGAGCGCCATGGCAACTCCAACCCGATCGCCGTGCCCTCCGATGCCTACCGCACGGCCGACGGCTGGCTGCTGATCGCCGCGGGCAACCAGTCGCAGTTCATGGCCCTGTGCCAGGCGATCGGCCGGCCCGACCTGGGCAGCGACGAACGCTTTGCCACGATGGGCGCGCGGCTCGCCCACCGCGCGCAGATGAAGGCCGAGCTCGAGGCCGCCCTCGCCTCCAGGACCAGCGCCGCCTGGCTCGCCGCCATCCGCGCCGCGGGCGTGCCCTGCGGGCCCGTCAACACGGTCGGCCAAGCCTTCTCGAGCGCGGTGGTGCGCGACCGCGGCCTGGTGCAAGCGCGCCGCCATGCCCGCGGCGTGGACGTGCCGCTGATCCGCTCGCCGCTGCCCCTGGGGCGCGAGCCCGCCGCGGTGCTCGCGCCCCCGGCGCGCGGCCAGCACACGGCCGAGGTGCTGCAGGGCCGGCTCCAGCTCAGCACGCAGGACGTGGCGCAGCTGCAGTCCTCTGGCGCCATCGGGCGCACTCCCTTCCCAGCAACCCAGGACATCGCATGAATCCACTGTTCGACCTGCGCGGCAAGGTCGCCGTCATCACGGGCTCGACCCGCGGCATCGGCCGCGCCATCGCCGAGGAAATGGGCCAGGCCGGCGCCCGCGTCGTGGTCTCCAGCGAGGACGCCGAGGCCACCGCGCGGACGGCCGGCGAACTGCGCGAGGCCGGCATCCAGACGCTGGCCGTGCCCTGCCATATCGGCGACCGGGCCCAGCTGAAAGCCCTGGTCGAACAGACCATGGCGCACTGGGGGCGCATCGACGCCCTGGTCTGCAACGCCGCCATCAACCCCGTCTACGGCCCGCTGGCGCAGCTCTCCGAGGACGCGTTCGTGAAGGTCATGGACACGAACGTGAACAGCGCCTTTTCGCTGTGCCAGGCGGCATTGCCGCACATGGCCGCCGGTGGCGGCGGCACGGTGGTCCTGGTGTCCAGCATCGGCGCCTTCCGCGGCAGCACGGCGCTCGGCGTCTATGGCGTGTCCAAGACGGCGGAGCTGGGCCTCATGCGCAGCCTGGCCGTCGAATGGGGGCCGCGCAACATCCGCGTCAACGCGATCGCGCCGGGCCTGGTCCGCACCCAGTTTTCGGAGGTGCTCACGCGCGACCCCGAGCGGCTGCGGCGCGCCGAGGAGCGCACACCGCTGCGCCGCATCGGCGAGCCGCGCGACATCGCCGGCGTGGCGCTGTTCCTCGCAGCGCCTGCCAGCGCCTACATCACGGGGCAGACCATCGTGGCCGACGGCGGGGAACTGGTCAGCTGACCCCACGCCCACGCACAGGCCGCGCACAGGCCGCCCCCCAGGAGACCCCATGGCCTCACCGCCCGCCCCGCCCCGCTCAGCATCCGTTCAGTAGCGCAAGCCATGGCCCCGCCCGGGGCCGTTCCCCAAGATCCACGGAGACACACCGCATGTTCAAGAAAGTCATCACCGTCGCCCTGATGGCGCTCGCCTTCGGCGCCAGCGCCCAGGAAAGCTACCCCAACCGGCCCGTCAAGCTGCTGGTCGCCTATGGCGCGGGCGGGTCCACGGACCAGATCGCGCGCGCCATGGGCGTCAAGCTCGGCCAGGTGCTGGGCCAGCCCATCGTCATCGAGAACAAGCCCGGCGCCAGCGGCCTGCTGGCCGCGAACCTGGTCGCCAAGTCGCCGGCCGATGGCTACACGCTGGGCGTGACGGCGGTCGGCATCTTCCGCGCGCCCCACATCGAGAAGACCCAGGTCGATCCCATGACCGACCTGAGCTATGTGGCCATGATCAACGAGTTCAGCCTGCTGATCGCGGTCAAGAAGGACGCGCCCTGGAAGGATGTCAAGGAGCTGGTCACCTACGCCCAGCAGCATCCGGGCAAGCTGTCGTTCGCCTCGCCGGGCGTGCTGAGCACCCAGCAGCTGGCGCTGTCCCAGCTGGGCGGCGTGGCCTCCGTGCAGTGGACCCATGTCCCGTACAAGGGCGACGCGGAAGCCATCACGGCCACGCTGGGCGGCTTCACCCAGTTCGTCGGCGCGTCCAACACCATCCTGCCCTTCGTGGAAAGCGGCGAGATGCGCGTGCTCGCGAGCATGAACGAATCACGCCTGTCGGAGTTCCCGACGGTGCCCACCTTGAAGGAGTCCGGCTACCCCGTGGTTGGCGCGAGCTCGCTGGGCATCATCGGTCCGAAGGGCCTGAAACCCGAGGTGCTGCGCAAGCTCGAGCAGGCCTTCGCGGAAGTGACCCGGGACAAGCAGTTCCTCGCCTCGGTCAAGGCGCTGGGCGTGGAGCCGCGCTACATGAACAGCGAGCAGTACACGCGCTACGCCCGGGAGACCTACGACGCGTCCAAAGAACTCGTGACCCGCTACGGCAGGGACGGCAAATGAGTGACGCGCAGGACCACCAGCCCGGCCGCGAGGTGCTGGTCACGGGCGCCAGCGACGGCATCGGCCGCGCGCTCGTGCGCAGGCTCACGGCCGGCGGGTGGCGCTGCACCACGCTCGACATCCAGCCGCCCCAGGCCCTGGAGCCGGGCGAGCGCTTCTTCGCCGTGGACCTGTCGGACCGCGGTGCGCTGCAGGCGCTGCTGCCGCGCGTCGTGCAGGACCGTGCCATCGTGGGCCTCGTCAACAACGTCGGCGCGAGCCTGACGACGCCTGTCGCGCAGGTCCAGCATGCGCAGCTCGAACGCCTGGCACAGATCAACCTGTGGTGCCCCGTGCAATGCCTGCAGGCCGTGCTGCCCGCCATGCAGGCCCGGCGCTGGGGCCGCGTGGTCAATGTCTCCAGCCGCGCCGCGCTGGGCAAGCCGGGCCGCACGCTGTACTCGGCCACCAAGGCCGGCCTGCACGGGCTCACGCGCACCTGGGCGCTGGAGCTCGCGGCGGCGGGCATCACGGTCAACACCGTCTCGCCGGGGCCGATCGCCACGAGCATGTTCCACCGCCTGAACCCGCCCGACAGCCCCCGCACCGCCGAGATCGTGGATGCCGTGCCCGTGCAACGCATGGGCGCACCCGACGAAGTCGCCCACGCCATCGCCTACTTCATGGACGACGCGGCGGCGTTCACGACGGGCCAGCTGCTGCATGTGTGCGGCGGGTTGACGGTGGGCATGGGCTGACCGTCCGGGCGGCGACTGCCTGGAGGGCCGCGCCGATGGGGTTCGTTCAGAGGGGCCGGGGCCGTGGCGCCAAGCGCCTCGAAGCCTCACGCGCTGGTTGCCTCTGGGCTTGGACCGCCCCAGGCCCGGGGTGGGTGCGCTGAAGCAGCGGCGCGGCACAGGGCGCCCGGTCCGGCCCGCAGCGGTGCCGGCGACGGGCCTGCCCGGCTGCAGCGCGTGCAAAGAATTGCGAAGTAGGGGCTTTGGCGCCAACGCCCCGATGGCTGGGCCGTAGAATCCCACGCCAATACAAATCATTCTCATCACAACTCCGCACTGCCCCGCCGCGGGCACGCGCGGATGCCACGTGCCTTGCGGACGTGCGCTGTTTTTCCAACCACTAGGGAGATTGCATGAACAACCGACGTCCTGCCGCACGCGCCACCGACACCCGTGCCGCCTGGGCCCGCCCGGTGCAGACGCTGCTGGCCGCCTCGCTGGCACTGGCCCTGGCTGCCTGCGCCTCGACCGCCCAGTTCGACGCGCAGGACGCGGCCTTCAAGGGCCGCATCAGCGTGACGGACACGCCCGTGGTGCTGGCCGGCAAGCCCGTCACGCTGGCCGGTCGCGACTTCAAGCCCGGCCAGAAGGTCACGCTGAGCTATGGCGGCGTGGTGCTGGGCCAGACCGCCACGGCCGACAAGGACGGCAACTTCCGCACCCAGTTCGTGCTGCCGGCCAACGCCGACGTGGGCCGCTATGCGCTGGTGGCCAGCGCCGCCGAGCCGGCCGCCTCGCTGCTGGTGCCGCTCAAGATCTCGCCCAACGTGCCGCTGTCGGGCCAGGAACGCTTCAACGTGCAGTCGCAGACGCTGGTGCCGGGCCTGTACCAGGCCGGCTACTCGGCCAAGACCGACCGCGTGTTCGTGACCTCGGCCGTGGGCCGCCCGCCTGTCACGCGCAGCGAACTCGTCAAGGTCAACGCCCAGACGCTGGCCATCGAGCAGCGCGTGACGGCCCCCGTCGCACCCACGCCGCCGGCCCGCGCGGGTGCGCCGGCCC
>DATKFT010000842.1:0-4428 GCA_035544335.1 Pseudorhodoferax sp. | reverse complement strand
GTGGCCGCGCTGCTGGAGCCCGCCGCCGTGCGCGCGGCCGTGGCCCAGGCGTTCGCGCTGCACAGCCGCGGCGAGGGCCGCGGCTTTCCCGTGGTGCGCGAGGCGCTCGCCGACGGCGTGTTCGGCATCAAGTCGGGCGCGGTGCCCGCACAGGCGCTGCTGGGCTACAAGGCGGCCGGCTTCTGGCCGGCCAACCGCGCCCTGGGCGGTGAACCGCACCAGGCCACCATCGTGCTGCACGACCCGGCCACGGGCCGCCCGCGCTGCGTGCTGGACGGCAATGCGATCACGAGCGCGCGCACGGCCGCGGCCGGCGCCATCACCGTGTTCGACCTGACCGGCCTCGCGCTGCAGGACCTCGCCGTCGCGCGCATGGTGCTGGCCCAGGCCGAAACCCAAGGTCTGGGCCTGGACATCGCCTGGCCCTGGTAACCCCCTCACCCACCACCCACTGCCATGAACGACCTGACCCTGCCCACCTACGACGACGTGGCCGCCGCCGCCCGCCGCATCGAAGGCCATGCCCACCGCACGCCCGTCATGACCTCGCGCACGCTCAACGAAGCCATCGGCGCCGAGGTGTTCTTCAAGTGCGAGAACCTGCAGCGCATGGGCGCCTTCAAGTTCCGCGGCGGCTTCAACGCGCTCGCCAGGTTCGACGCGGCCCAGCGCCGCGCCGGTGTCGTGGCCTTCTCCTCGGGCAACCACGCCCAGGCCGTCGCGCTGGCCGCGCGCATCCTCGACATCCCGGCCACCATCGTGATGCCGGCCGATGCGCCGGCCATGAAGGTCGCCGCCACCAAGGGCTACGGCGCCACCGTGGTCAGCTACGACCGCTACACCGAGGACCGCGAGCAGATCGGCCGCGACCTCGCGCAGAAACACGGCCTCACGCTGATCCCGCCCTACGACCACCCCGACGTGATCGCGGGCCAGGGCACGGCGGCCAAGGAACTGATCGAGGAGGTCGGCCCGCTCGACGCGTTCTACGCGCCGCTGGGCGGCGGCGGCCTGCTGTCGGGCTCGGCGCTCGCGCTGCGCGCGCTGTCGCCCAAAACGCGCATCGTGGGCGTGGAGCCCGAGGCCGGCAACGACGGCCAGCAGTCCTTGCGCAGCGGGTCCATCGTGCACATCAACGTGCCGAAGACGATTGCCGACGGCGCCCAGACCCAGCACCTCGGAAACTACACCTTCGGCGTGATCCGCCGCGATGTGGACGACATCCAGACCGCCAGCGATGCCGAACTCGTGGACGCGATGGCCTTCGCCGCCGCGCGCATGAAGATCGTCGTCGAACCGACCGGCTGCCTGGGCTTTGCGGCCGTGCGGCGCCAGCAGGAGGCGCTGCGCGGCCAGCGCATCGGCGTGCTGCTGAGCGGCGGCAACGTGGACCTCGCGCGGCTGTGCGAACTGCTGGGCGCGCAGAAGGCATGACCCCGTCCGACCTCGCAGCGCTGGAAACTCCGCTGCTGCTGCTCGACGAAGCGCGCATGCAGCGCAACATCGCGCGCATGCAGCAGCGCATGGACGCGCTGGGCGTGCGCTTTCGCCCGCACGCCAAGACCAGCAAGTGCGCCGAGGTCGTGCGGCGCCAGATCGCGGCCGGCGCGCAGGGCATCACGGTCTCCACGCTCAAGGAGGCCGAGCAGTTCTTCGCGGCCGGTGTGGACGACATCCTGTACGCCGTGGCCATCACGCCCAACAAGTTCGACCACGCGCTGCGCCTGGTGCGCGCGGGCTGCCGGCTCACGCTGCTGGTCGAGTCGGTCGCGGCGGCCGAGCAGCTCGCCGCGCACGGCCGCGCCCACGGCCACCGCCACCGCGTGCTGGTCGAGGTCGACACCGACGGCCACCGCAGCGGCATCCCCCCCGAGGACGCGCGGCTGCTGGCCGTGGCCGCCGCCCTCGTGGACGACGGCGCCGAACTGGCCGGTGTGCTGACCCATGCCGGCAGTTCCTACGGCCTGAACACCCCCGCAGCGCTCGAGGCCATGGCCGAGCAGGAGCGCGCCGGCTGCGTGCGCGCGGCCGAGCGCCTGCGCGCCGCCGGCCACGCCTGCCCCGTGGTCAGCGTAGGCTCCACGCCGACCGCGCTGCACGCGCGCCGGCTCGACGGCGTGACCGAGGTGCGCGCGGGCGTCTACGTGTTCTTCGACCTCGTGATGGCCGGTGTCGGCGTCTGCGGCGTGGACGAGATCGCGCTGTCGGTGCTGGCCACCGTGATCGGCCACCGACCCGAGGCCGGCTGGCTCATCACGGACGCGGGCTGGATGGCCATGAGCCGCGACCGCGGCACGGCCAAGCAGGCGCTGGACCGGGGCTACGGCCTGGTCGCCGACCTGCAGGGCCGGCCCATCGCGGAGCTGGCCTTCGGCGACGCCAACCAGGAGCATGGCGTGCTGCAGTGGACCGGCGCGCCGGACACCGGTCTCGAACAGCGCTTCCCGCTGGGCAGCCAGCTGCGCATCTACCCCAACCACGCCTGCGCGACGGGCGCCCAGCACCCGGCCTACCAGCTGCTGGCCGCCGACGGCAGCCTGCAGGCCTGGCCGCGCTTCAGCGGCTGGTGAGGCCGCGGCGGGCGGTGTTCAAAAAACCGACAGTCCCGTGCGCGCCGCGAACATCTCGAGCGCGAGCATGCCCAGCGCCGAGTTGCCGGTCGCGTCCAGGGCCGGCGACCAGACCGCCAGCGTGAGCCGGTCCGGCACGACGGCCACGATGCCGCCGCCCACACCGCTCTTGCAGGGCAGGCCGATGCGGAAGGCGAACTCGCCGGCCGCGTCGTAGGTGCCGCAGGTCAGCATCAGCGCGTTGATGCGCCGGGTCTGGCGCTCGGTGCAGACGGCGCGCTCGGGCCAGTGCGGGTGCGCGCCGTCGCGGCACAGGTAGGCCGCCGCGCGCGCGAGCTGCACGCAGCTCATGCGCAGCGCGCACTGGTGGAAGTACAGGTCCAGCACCTGCTCGACCGGGTTGTCGAGCTTGCCGAAGCTCTTCATGAAGTTGGCCAGCGCGAGGTTGCGATAACCCGTGGCGGCCTCGGAGGCGGCCACCTCCTCGTCGAAGGCGACGGCCTCGCCGGTCAGCGCCTGCATGAGCACGAGCAGCTCGGCCTGCGCCCGGTCGCCGAACAGCGTGACGAGCCGGTCGGCCACCGCGATGGCACCCGCATTGATGAAGGGGTTGCGCGGCCGGCCCTGCTCGAACTCCAGCTGCACCAGCGAGTTGAAGGCCGTGCCCGAGGGCTCGCGGCCGATGCGCTCCCACAGCGTCTCGCCCAGGTGCTGCATGGCCAAGGTCAGCGTGAAGACCTTGGAGATGCTCTGGATCGAGAACGGCACGGCACCGTCGCCGGCCTGGGCCTCCTGGCCATCGGCCGTGACCAGCGCCATGCCGAACTGCCGCGGGTCGACGCGCGCCAGCGCCGGGATGTAAGAGGCGACCTGGCCCTGGGCGGCACGGTCCGCCAGCTCGGAGACGATGGCGGCCAGGACGGGCGCGAATGTGGCAGCGGCGCTCACTTGTCGCCGCTGTCCTCGTCGTCGCGCAGCTCGTACAGGCCGGGCCGGTCGGTCTGCACGAAGACGGGCTGGTGCTCCTCGTCCACGCGCGGGCCGATCGCCATGTTGTCGTGCGACAGCGCGCTCAGCACCGAGGTGCCGTTGCCCAGCGCCTCGCCGTAGGTGCTGCAGCTCTCCTCGGCCGCCAGCAGCACTTCGAAGGGTTCGTCGTCCGCAAACCGCTCCAGGATCACCCAACGGTACTCGCCGCTACGGTACTCCTGGACCGACAAGGCCAGGGATCTGAGGGCAGGAAGAGGCATGGGGTCAGGTCTCCGTCGCTGGATGCGGTGTTTTGAAGGCGTGAAAAGGTGTCGTCGACACATGCTAGCAAGACGCGCGCCGGGGCCATCCGGACCCGCGAAAAGAACCATCGCCGGTGGGCGTATGCTCGCCGCCATGACGCTACCGATCGCATCCCACAACAAGCTGAACGACCCCGCGCGGCGCCATTGGCTGCAAGCCGCCGGCGCCCTTGCCGCCACGGCGGCGCTCACACCCTGGAGCGCCCGCGCAGCCGCCCTGCCCCCGGTGGTGCAAGTGGCCGCGCTTGCCGACGCACTGGCCGCTGGCCGCACCAGCGCGCTGGCCGTCGTGGAGCAGCTGCTGGCCCGCGCCCAGGCCGACAACGGCGAAGGCCCGCGCTGTTTCAGCGCCGTGCATGCCGCGCAGGCCCGCGCCACGGCGCAGGCCATCGACAGCTGGCGCCGCGAGGGCCGCGCGCTGCCGCCGCTGGCCGGCGTGCCCGTGGCCGTGCAGGACGTGCTCGACGAAGCCGGCCAGCCCACGCGTGCCAGCTCGCCGCTGCGGGCCCAGGCCGAGCCGGCCGCCCACGACGCGGCCAGCGTGCGCCGCCTGCGCGACGCCGGCC
>DATKFT010000841.1:0-10448 GCA_035544335.1 Pseudorhodoferax sp. | reverse complement strand
GCCGCAGACGGTGCTGGGCCAGGGCGCGCTGTCCCTGTCGGTCAACGGCAGGCTGCGCCAGCAGTCCGACCTGTCCAAGCTCGTCTGGAACATCCCCGAGCTGATCGCCGACCTGTCCAGGTACTACCACCTGCTGCCCGGCGACCTGGTCTTCACCGGCACCCCCGAAGGCGTGGGCGCCGTGCAGGCCGGCGACCGCATCGACGGCCAGATCGAAGGCGTGGGCAGCATCGTGCTCCACGTCGGCCCGGCCGCATAACACCACACCGAAACCAGGAGACAAGCCACCATGACCACCGAGCTGACACCCTCCCCCGTGCGGCTGCATGCCGTCGCGGGCCGTGGACAACCCGACCCGAGCCCTGCGCTGGAGCAGCTGTACCGCGGCTTCGAGCAGGAGTTGCTGGTGCCGCTGTGGACCGAGATCGGCGACCTCATGCCCCGGCACCCGAAGTCCAAGGCCGTGCCGCACCTGTGGCGCTGGGAGAAGCTCAAGGCGCTGGCCGCGCAGGCCGGCGAGATCGTGCCCGTGGGCCGTGGCGGCGAACGCCGCGCGATTGCGCTGGCCAACCCCGCGCTCGGCGGCCGGCCCTTTGCCACGCCCACGCTGTGGGCCGCCATCCAGTACCTGATGCCGGGCGAGGACGCACCCGAGCACCGCCACACCCAGCATGCCTTTCGTTTCGTGGTCGAGGGCGAGGGCGTGTGGACGGTGGTCAACGGCGACGCCGTGCGCATGTCGCGCGGCGACTTCCTGCCGCAGGCGGGCTGGAACTGGCACGCCCACCACAACGCGGCCACGGCGCCCATGGCCTGGATCGACGGTCTCGACATTCCGTTCTCGTACTACGCCGAGAGCCAGTTCTTCGAGTTCGGCCGCGAGAGGATCACGCAGGCCGAGCGCAGCACGGCCGAGCGTTCGTACTCCGAGCGGCTGTGGGGCCACCCCGGCCTGCGTCCCGTGTCGGCCACTGCGGCACAGCCCGCCAGTCCGCTGCTGGCCTACCGCTGGGTCGACACCGACCGCGCACTGGCCGACCAGCTCGCACTGGAAGCCGAAGGCCAGGCCGGAACGCTGAGCCCCGGCCATGCGGCCGTGCGCTTCACCAACCCCAGCACTGGCGGCGACGTGCTGCCGACGATGCGCACCGAGATGCACCGCGTGCGCGCGGGTGCATCGACGCGCGTGCAGCGCGAGGTGGGCTCGTCCGTGTTCCAGGTGTTCGATGGCGGCGGCACGGTGACCGTGGGTGAACGCAGCTGGCAGGTGGCGCGTGGCGACCTGTTCGTCGTGCCCTCCTGGCAGCCGTTCTCGGCCCAGGCCGGCGCGGATGGCGCACTGGACCTGTTCCGCTTCAGCGATGCGCCGATCTTCGAGGCCTTGCACGCCCACCGTGCCGAGGTCGCTGGCTGAACGCAACACGCCAGCCACCTCGCCCCCTCCCGGCACCTCTTCCGGCACCTCTTCCGGCTTCCAAGCGGCCTGGGTTCGGCCGCCTCCTCACGACAAGCACTGCCATGCACCACTTCATCCGTTCGCGCGCACATGCCCGCGCCATTGCGTCCTGCGCCCTCCTGCTGCTGGGCGCCACATGCCTGTCCAGCGCCGTGGCGCAGACCTATCCCGCCAGGCCGGTGCGCTCGGTCGCGCCGTACTCCCCGGGCAGCGGGCCCGACGCCGTGATGCGCATCCTCAGCGAGCGCCTGTCGCGCCACTGGGGCCAACAGCTCGTGATCGACAACAAGCCAGGCGCCAACGGTTTCATCGCCATCGGCGACGCCCGGCGTGCAGCGCCGGACGGCTACACCCTGCTGCAGGTCGACAACACGCACATGGCCTTGCAGCCGCACCTGTTCAAGCAACTGCCCTACGACCCGCTCAAGGACTTCGAGCCCGTCGCACCGGTGTACTTCACCAACTTCTTCGTGGTCGTGGCCGCCAACTCGCCCTGGAACAGCGTGGGCGACCTGATCAAGGCGGCCAAGGCGGCGCCCGGCGACATCACCTACGGTTCCTGGGGCATCGGCAGCGTGGCCCACGTCGGCGCGACGATGCTCGAGGCGGCGACGGACACGAAGATGGTGCACGTGCCCTTCAAGGACATGGGCAACGTCTACACCTCGGTCGCGACCGGCGACATCCAATGGGCCTTCGGCACGGCGGCGACGGCCGGACCGATGTACCAGGCCAAGCGGGTGAAGTTCCTCGCGCTCGCGGCGCCCAGGCGCCTGCCGGGCTACGCCGATGTCCCGACGGTGGCCGAAGCGGGCGGCCCGGCCGGATTCGAGGTCAAGACCTGGGTCGGCCTGTTCGCGCCCACCGGCACGCCGAAGGCGGCGATCGACAAGATCAATGCCGACGTCGGCCAGGTGCTGGCGACCGCCGACGTCAAGGAGCGCCTGGCCACCTTCGGCTTCGAGCCCTACATCGGCGCCCCCGGCGAGCTGGCCAAGGCCATCGCCCGTGATTCGCGCACCTTCGGCGAGGTCGTCAAGCGCGCCAAGATTTCCCTGGACTGACCATGCAGCTCTATACCTTCTTTCGCAGCGGCACCTCGCACCGGCTGCGCATCGCGCTTAACCTCAAGGGCCTCTCCTACGAGCAGGTGGCCGTCGACCTGCGCCGCGAGGAACACCTGTCCGAGGCCTTCAGGACGGTCAACCCGCAGCAGCTCGTGCCGGTGCTCGACGTGGACGGCCACCGCATGACGCAGTCGCCCGCGATCATCGAGTGGCTCGAGGAACGCCACCCGAACCCGCCGCTGCTGCCGGCCGATGCCGGCGCACGTGCACAGGTGCGCGCGCTCGCGGCCGTCGTCGGCTGCGACATCCACCCGGTCAACAACCGGCGCATCCTGGAGGCGCTGCGCCACCGCTTCGGTGCCGACGAGGCGGCCGTGAACGACTGGTGCGGCACCTGGATCGCTGCGGGCTTCGACGCCATCGAGGCGCTGCTCGCGAGCGACCCGCGGCGCGGAGACTTCTGCTTCGGCAACACCCCCACGGTGGCCGATGTCTACCTGGTGCCGCAGGTCGAGAGCGCGCGGCGCTTCCAGGTGGATGTCGCGCGCTGGCCCCGCATCCAGGCCGTGGAGTCCGCCTGCATGGCGCTGGACGCCTTCCGCCGCGCCGCGCCCGGCGCCCAGCCCGACGCCCGCTAGGAGCCTGCGCGCGGCGCAGAACCTATGATGCGGCGCGCGACATTGCAGCTGCCAACAAGGACCCCGTGGAGCTTTCGGACATCGACCTGAACCTGCTGGTGCTCTTCCATCAGCTGATGGCCGAGCGCCGCGTGTCCAAGGTGGCCGACAACCTGGGGCTGACCCAGCCCGCGGTCAGCAATTCGCTGGCCAAGCTGCGCCGGATCTTCGCCGACGAGCTGTTCCTGCGCACACCGTCCGGCATGGTGCCCACGCCCTTCGCGGAGCAGTTGGCCGGGCCCCTGGGCGAGGCGCTGGGCCTGATCCACAGCGGCCTGAACCAGCGCCTGCAATTCGAGCCCGCGAGCGTGCAGCGCACGATGACCATCGGCATGACCGACATCGGCGAGATCGTGTTCCTGCCCGCGCTGATCGAGCGCCTGGGCCGCGACGCGCCGGGCATCAAGCTCAACACGGTGCGCAACACGGCGGTGAACCTGCGCGACGACATGGAGTCGGGCAAGGTCGATCTCGCGATCGGACTGCTGCCCCAGCTCAAGGCCGGGTTCTTCCAGCGCCGCCTGTTCCAGCAGCGCTATGTCTGCCTGTTCCGCCGCGGCCATGCGCTGGACAAGCCGCGCGTGGGCCTGGCCGACTACCGCGCGGCGGAACACCTGGTGATCGTCTCGGCCGGCACCGGGCACGGCACGGTCGACGAACTCATCCGCAAGGCCGGCCTGGACCGCACCGTGCGCCTCACGGTGCCGCATTTCGTGAGCGTGGGCCACATCCTGCAACGCACCGCGCTCGTGGCCACCGTGCCCGAGCGCCTGGCCGAGACGCTGACCGAACCCTTCGGCCTGACATGGCGCCGGCACCCGGTGAAGCTGCCGGTGGCCACCATCAATGTCTTCTGGCACGCCAAGGTGCACCGGGAGCCCGCCAACCAGTGGCTGCGGCGCGTGGTGTTCGAACTGTTCGGGCAGGACCAGGCGACGGCCCCCGAACCGCTGTGAAGGCGCAGGCAGCGGCACGCCATGGCCCTGGGCCTGCGGGCCGACCACCCTACAGCCGGGTCGGGCGCATCGCCACGAACGCCTCCTCGTCGGTGCCGGCCATGCCTTTGCTGCCGCTCATGCCGGCGCGCCGATCGGCAGCTTGCCGTCCATCACGAGTTCGTACACCAGCTGCTGGCCCGCATTGAGGTGCGCGAGGCTCACGCGCGCCACCTTCTCGGCGTCACGCTCCTCCAGCGCCTGGATGATCTCCTCGTGCCCCCCACCCCATTGGTGCGAGCGCCCGTCCGCGGACAGGCTGATCCACAGCACGCGCAGCACCGACTCCTGGATGAAGCCCAGCCACTTCTGCAGCTGCGGCATGCCCGTCGCGGCCACGATCTCGGCGTGGAACCGGAAGTTGGCCTCCAGGTAGCGGTAGCCCTCGTCGACGCCCGCGGCCGAGGGATGCCAGACACAGGCCTCGTTGAGTTCGCGCAGGCGCGCGATGTCGACCTTGCCGATGGCGTACTGCGCGGCCGCCGGTTCGAGCAGGTTGCGCAGCTGGAAGGTCTCGCGGATGGCCGCCAGCGACAGCGGCGCAACCCTTTGCGTGCGCGGACCCGCCGACACGATGAAGCCGCTTTGCTGGAAGAAGCTCAGGGCCACGCGCACGCTGGCGCGCGGCAGCTTGAACTGCTGCATCAGCGAGGTCTCGGACACACGGCTGCCCGGCGCCAGCTCGTGCGTGATGATGGCCTTGCGCACGCGCGCGATGGCGCGCCGCGCCAGGCCGCCCTCGGCCGGGGCCTCGTCGGTGCCCGGGATCTGCAGGGATGCCGTGTCGGGCTCGGCCAGCGGTGTTGTGGGGTCGACCATATCCTGTCGGGTGCGAATCCTGCGCCGCGGGCGGCCAGGACCAGGCGCAGAGCGCTGTCATTGCGGGACGACGCCGGCGTCCTTGATCATCTTCGTCACGATGGGGTACTCCGCATCGAACGACTGCCTGAACGCGGTGGACGTGTTGCCGATGGGCGCGAAGCCGGCGTCGGTGATGAATTTTGCCACCTCCGGCCGCGCCAGCGCGAGGTGGACCTGCCGCACCATGGCTTCTCGGATCTCGGGCGCGAGCCCGGCGGGCGCGGCCAGGCCCAGCCACACGCGCATGCGGAAGATCGGTGCGTCGTAGCCCGCTTCGCGGAAGGTCGGCACGGCCGGCAGCAGCGGCGAGCGCTGCTCGCCGGTGACCGCCACGAGCTTGACGGCGCCCTTCTCGGCGAACTGCGCCGCCACGTTCGCGGGTGCGAAGGTCATGCGCAGCTGGCGCCCGAGCAGGTCCTGGATCGCGGGCATCGCACCGCGGTACGGCACATGCAGGAAGTCCGCGCCCGTGCGCTGCGCGAGCGCCTCCATGAGCAGATGCGTGTAGGAGCCCGCGCCCCAGGAGCCGTAGCTCATGTTGCTGCCCTTGCCGCGCGCGGCCGCCACCACGTCGGACAGCGTGGACTCGCCCGCGTCGCCCGCCAGCATGAGCACGGGCCCCGCGTCCGCGACCTGCGTGAGGTAGGCGAAGTCCTTGCGCGCGTCGTACGGCGGCTGCTTGAGCAGGGCCATGGCGTTGATGAAGGTGTCGCTCGACGAGAGCAGGAAGGTGTAGCCGTCCGGCCTGGACCGCGCCACCTCGGCCGCGCCCAGCGAGCCGTACGCCCCCGTCCGGTTCTCGATCACGACGGGCTGGCCGGTCTGCGCCGCCACCGCGTCGGCGAGCTTGCGGCCGATGCCGTCCAGGGGGCCGCCGGCGGGATAGGGCACGATCCAGCGGATCGGCTTGGTCGGCCAGGCCGGCTGGGCCTGCAGGGCCGGGCTGGCCAGCGCGGTCGACACCGCGAGAACCCCGCCGAGCAGGGTGCGAAGCATGAAGTCCGTCATCGTGGTTCCTTGGATTGCGTGGAGCGGAGGGCAAGGGCCGGGGGGTCGCGCGGCGCTCAGGCCGCGTCGTGGCGCGCCATGAAGTCGAGCCAGTTGCCCCCGATGAGGCCGCGCACCTCGGCCTCGGCGAAGCCGCGTGCCAGCAGCCCGGCCGTGATGCAGGACCAGGAGGTCCAGGCGTCGAACTCCGGAATGATGTCGCCGAAATCCAGCTCGCCCTTGGCAAAGCCGTGGCTGGCCAGCTTGGCCTGCGCGAGCGCCGAGATCTCCTTCGGATAGTCGGGCGACCAGCCGCCCCAGTCGGTGCCGATGCCGACCTTGTCCACGCCCACGACCGAGACCGCATGCTCGATGTGGTCCAGCATGTCGTCCAGCGTCGCGCCGCCACCAGGCTTGATGAAGAACGGGCAGCACAGGATGCCGAGGTAGCCCTGCGCGTCGCGCAGCGCGCGCAGCTGCTCGTCGGACTTGGCGCGCGGGTGCGCCGCGACCGCCTGGCAGGAGCTGTGGGTGATGGCCACCGGCCGGCGCGAATGGCGGATCGCGTCCAGCGTGGTGTGGTAGCCCGAGTGCGAGACGTCGACGATGATGCCCAGCGCGTTCATGCGGTGGACCATCTCGATGCCGAACTTGCTGAGGCCGGACTGTTCGCGCTCGGTGCAGCCGTCGCCGAGGAAGTTGCGCGTGTTGAAGGTGAGCTGGATCACGCGCGTGCCGAAGTCGCGCAGCATGTCCAGCTTGCCGATGTCCTTGCCCAGCTGCGTGATGTCCTGCATGCCCAGCACGATGCCGACCTTGCCCTCGGCCTGCGCGCGGCGCAGGTCCTCGGCGCTGTCGCAGATCGCCATGTCGCCGCCCGCGCGCACGCGCCGCTGCCAGTAGGCCGCGTCGCGCAGCGTGCTGTCCCAGTCCGAGGGGCTCAGCGCGAGCCCGCCCAGCGTCACCTGCACGCCGTTCACGCCCGAGTCGCGCCAGACGCGGCGCACCTCCTCGCGCACCGGTGCCTGCGTCTCCAGCTCGTGGATGCGCGCGTCGAGCATGCGGCGCAGGATCTGCGGGATCGGCGCGCCGGCCGCGAGCTCGCGGTGCATGACGGCCGTGAAGTCCGGCGTCATGATGAAGGGCTCGCCCAGCGGCGAGAAGTCGAACACGAAGTTGCCGTGGTGCACGCGCTGCAGCACCTCGGCGGGCACGTCCTTCCAGCTGGCGTAACGCACGGTCGTCCCTTCGCCTGCGGCTGCGGCGCGAGCGCCTTCGGGTGGCCGGGCGGCGCTCATTGCGCACCTCCCTGCGCGGTGGGGACGAACTCGAGCAGCGTGTTGCAGGCATGCTCGGGCCGGATGCAGATGCGCTGGCCCTCGTCGACAAAGGGCACCTGGTTGGCCTGCAGGATGCCGCGCAGCGTGGGCAGCGAGTCCACCGCCACGGTGGCGCCCACGGTGGCCGGCAGCAGGCGCACCTCGCTGAACGGGCACTGCGGAAACAGTGCGGCATAGCCGCGCGGCGAGACGAAGCGCCATTGCATGTCGCGCGGCCGGATGATGGCGAGGTCCTCGCCCTGCCACTCGGGCGCGACGTCGAAGATGCGCGTCGCCATGAATTCCACGTCCGCGCGCAGGTTCTCCGAGACGCTCGTGAAACCGGTCAGGCGGCGCGCCGTGTTGGGGTGGACGGTCCAGGGCGTGTACTGGTAGTTGTCCATGGTGCTGGTCTCGTAGCAGTTCATCTGGAACGGCATCTGGCCCGGCGGCGGCACGAACGGCCGCGCCTGGATGCGCACGAAGCTGCCGCGCTCCGTGTCGTCCCAGCCCGTCTCGAACGGGATGGTCGGCGGCGCGACGAAGCCGCGCCGGCCGAACTCGGCCAGCGAGCGGTCGAGGTCGCGCGTGAGGCACACGACGGTCTTGGGGCCTTCGCTGTCGCCCAGGAAGGACATCAGCTGCATCACCTTGGGCGGCGTCGCGAGCGGATCCTCGATGCACATGAACTCGAGGAAGTTCGCCACATCGTCGCGCCCGGGATGCGGCTTGAAGATGATGTGGCGGTTGTTGAGCGTGGCCTTGGGTGCGTCCGCGCCGCCCTGCACGCCGTCCGCGAAGGCCGACATCTCGATCTTGCGCCGTGGCGGGCAGACGAAGAAGCCGAACTTCTCGTACAGGGCCGCCGCGTGGGCGAGGCTGCGGCTGCGGACCATCAGGTGGTCGATGTCGACGATGCCCAGCGTGTCTTGCGTCATGTGCTGCTTTCAGGGGTGGAGGTGGAAGAGGAGCTGCCGGCCAGCGGCAGCGCGGCCGCACGCCAGGCCCGCAGGCCGCCCGCGATGCAGGTCGCGTTCAGGCCCATGGCGCGCGCCAGGCGCGCGCTGAGTGCCGCGCGCGCGCCGCTGCCGCAGCAGAACAGGAACTCGCGCGCGGCGGCATTGCCGAAAACCGGCAGGTGGAAGCTGCTGCCCGGGTCGATGTGGAACTCCAGCATGCCGCGCGCGGCATGCACGGCGCCCGGGATGCGCTCGCGCTCCCAGTCGGCCGCGTCGCGCACGTCGACCACGACCACGTCCGCCCGGCCCATGCGGGCGGCGGCGTCCTGTGGCGACACGCTGCCCACCTCGGACAGCGCCTGCGCGACCATGGCGTCGGAGGCGCCTGCGCCGCGGGGGCCGCTCATCGGGAGGCCTCCGCGTCCGCGCGCGCCGTCACCATGATCTCGACCAGGTACTCCGGCGCGACCAGGTGGGCCTGCACCGTGGCGCGCACGGGCTTGGCGGCCGGGTCGATCCAGCCGTCGTACAGCGCGTTGAACGCCGCGTAGTCGCCCAGGTCCTTGAGCCACACCTGCATCTGCAGCAGCGAGGCACGCGACGCCCCGGCGTCGGCCAGCAGGCGGTCGACGCGCGCGAACACCTGCCGGCATTGCGTGGCGAAGTCCGCGTGGCGGTCGTCGGCGACCTGCCCGGCCAGGAAGACCATCTCGCCCGAACGGATGGCCTGGGCGTAGCGGCCGGAAGTTTCATACCGTGTGATCACTGTCAACGTCCTTCATGGTGTGATGGGGAACTGGGAGGCCGTGCCGGCGCAGAAAGGCCAGCAGGTGCTGCGCGGCCTCCTGCGGGGTCGGCGCATCGATGCGCTGCGAGGCCGCGTGGGCGCGCTCGCCGCGCAGCGTGGCCAGCCGGGTGGCCGCGTTGTCGCGCGCGTCGGGCCGGGTCCAGGCCGGCTGCGGCATGCGGGGTGCCGGCAACGTCGGTGAAATCGGCAACGCCGTGCAGGCCGCAGCCGGCGCGGCGGTGCGTGCGCCCGCTTCGCCGCTGTCGATGCGCAGGCGCTCGCGCCGCAGCGCGGCATAGGCCATGTGCTGCAGGCCGGCGGGCCAGGCCTGCAGCACGGCGCCCTGGTCCAGGCCATGGCACCGCCGGGTCGTGGCGTCCAGGCGCGCGATCGCCTGCCAGCGCGCGCCTGCGCGCTGCAGCGCGACCACCCCGGGATGCAGCGGCCAGCCCAGCGCGTGCGCCACGCGGTAGGGAAACAGGCCCTGGGCCTCGGGACGCTCGCCGAGCGCGCCGGCCACCAGGCAGGTGATGCCGAGCCCGGCGACGTGCCGCGCCAGGTGGTCGCACGCCGGCCCGTCCTGCGCGGACGGCGCGTCCAGGCACTGCAGCGCCTCGAGCCCGTAGGCACCGTAGTCGCGCAGCGCCTCGTGCATGGCACCGGCGTGCAGGCCGACCACGGGCAGGCCCGTGGCCAAGGCCAGCCGCAGTGCGGCCAGGTCGGCGTGCGACGCCCGCGCGCGCCTGGAAGCGGGGTGCTGCCCCACCGACAGCAGAACGCCGATCTTCATGTCCGCTCCCCGGCCTGCAGCGTGCTGCGCAAGGCGCGCAGCACCGCGTTCGCATCGGCGACCAGCAGCAGCTCGGCGCGGCGTGCGATCGCAGCGTTGGGATCGGTGTTCACGGCCAGCACGCTGGCGGCCTCGGCGACGCCCTGCAGGTGCTGCGTGCTGCCCGAAATGCCCAGCGCGAGATAGACCCGCGGCGACACGGCCGTGCCCGAGGAGCCCACCTGGCGCGCGCGCGGCTGCAGCCCCTTGTCGCACACGACCTTGGTGGCCCCGACCGTGGCACCCAGCAGTTCGGCCACGGCAGCCAGGCTCTCCCAGTCCTGCACGCCGTCCCCGCCGGACAGGATGAGCTGGGCTTCCGGCAGCGCCACCGCCCCGGCGGGCACGTCGAAGTCCATGCCGGCGTCGGCGGCCCGGTCGTCCTGCCCCGCATCGCACAGGCCGGGGTCAACCGGCCTGCGCAGGAAGTAGCGTTCGTCAACGAGCAGCACCTGCCCCGGCGCGAGCGCCACGCGGCGGGACAGGCCCTGCGCGTCGGCGCACACGGCGT
>DATKFT010000840.1:0-2344 GCA_035544335.1 Pseudorhodoferax sp. | reverse complement strand
CGTGCTGCAGGCGCTGTGCCGCAGCGCCTGCGTCGGGCGCGGCCCGTGCCAGCCGCAGGGCCGCGGTGGCTGTGAAGTACACGCAGAACGGCACGATCAGCATGCCGCGGCCCGCGCTGAACAGCGCTGCCGCGGCCTGGCCTTCGGACTCGGCCAGCGCATCCTGGCCCGACAGTGCGGCCAGCATGCAGACGAAGGCGTGGCGGAACATCGCGCCGGTCTGGTCGCCGCGGGCCTGGTAGATGGCGTCCAGTGCGGCGGCGCTGAAGCCCTCGCCGTCCAGCGGCTGCTCGGACAGCGCGCCCTGCTGCAGCGCGGCCACCACGCGCTGCAGCACGCGCACGTAGTCCAGCGCCACGGGCTGGCGGATGCGCCGCAGCCGGTCGGCATGGGCCTGCAGCACGGGCGCCAGCGCCGCGAGCGGCTCGCCGGCCAGCAGCGCGTGGCAGCCGTGCAGGTACAGCGCCAGGCCCGCATGGCGCAGGTTGCCGAAGCTCTGCCCGTTCTCGGCCACCTCGCGCAGCGCCGGCAGGCCGCTGCGGATGGGCTCGATCCAGTGGCGCAGGAAGGCATTGAACGAGAAGCCCGCATGCGCCTGCACCTGGCGCCAGCCGTGCCGCTCGATCAGTTCCATGGACATGCGTCCGAGCCGGTAGCCGAAGGGGTGGTCGCCCAGGAATTCGGCCACCATGAGGCCCAGCACCGAATAGGCCGACAGCGCAGCCGGTGCGTGGCCGCGCGCCACCATGAGCCGCACCTGCAGCACGGTCAGCAGCGGCAGCAGGGCCGGGCGGCCGATGTAGGCCGCCGCGGTCATCTTGGCGGCGATGGCCAGCTGCAGCAGCGCGTCGGCGTCCTGCATGGTGGGGCGCTCGGCCAGCGCGTCCAGGCCCATGGTCTCGATGTCGGCGCGCAGCGTGGCCACGAGGGCGGCCACCTCCTGCAGGCTCGCGGCGGCCGGCAGCTCGGCCCCGAGTTCACGCAGCGCGGCCACGCCCAAGTCCAGCGTGCCGGCCAGCTGGCCCGCGGCGTAGAGCGACTCGATGCGCACGTCCTGCAGCTGGGCGCGCTCGGCCGCGTTGCGCGCGCGCGGCAGCGCCGCATCGAGGCAGGCGTCCATGCGCTCGGGCCGGCCGGCCAGGTAGGCCATGCGGGCCGCATGCACATGCAGCGCGAGCTGTTCGGCATGGCCCAGGTCCCAGGCGTCGGGCGCTGCCAGGGCCAGCGCGTGGTCGGCGTGCGCGGCCGCGAGGTCGAAGGCGGCGGCGTCGCGCGCCAGCTGCGAGGCGCGCAGGTTCAGCGCAGCCAGTTCGGCACGCTCCGGCGCGGCGTCGATGAGTGCCGCACCGCGGTTCAGGTGCTCCACCACGTCGAAGGCCGGGCGGTCCGGGTCCATGCGCGGCAGCAGCAGCCGGCCGATGCGCAGGTGCAGCGCAGGCATCTCGGCCGGCTCGGCCAGTGCGTAGGCGGCCTCCTGTACACGGTCGTGCGCGAAGTCCAGCGCCACCTGCAGGCTGGCGTGGTGCTCGGCCGGCAGCATGGCCACCCATTTGTACTGGCCGTCGGCGGGCAGCACCAGGCCGGCCTGCAGCGCGGGCCTGAGCCGGTCCAGCGCCGTGTCATCGGCCAGGCCGCTGGCGGTGGCCAGCGTGTGCAGCGCGAAGCGCCCACCCAGGCAGGCGGCCACGCAGAGCAGCGCGCGCGTCGGCGCGGGCAGGCGCTGCAGCTGGCCGGCCATCAGCGTGGCCACGTTCTCGGCCAGGCGCTCGGCGGCGATGGCGTCCAGCGACCAGCACCAGCGCGCCGCGTCGCGGTCGATCCAGAGCAGCCGGCGCTGCGCGAGGTCTTCCACGAAGCGGCGCAGGAAGAAGGGGTTGCCGCCGGTCTTGGCCTGGCACAGCGCGGCGAGCGGTTGCACCTCGTCGGCCTGGCTGTACAAGGTGTCGGCCAGCCACTGGCGCGTGTCGGCCAGCGCCAGCGGGCCCACTTCGAGCAGCAGCGCCTTGTCCTTGCCCAGGCCCGCGTACAAGGCCAGGTCCTGCGCGAGCGGGTGGTCGGCCGGCACCTCGGTGGAACGGTAGGCGCCGATCAGCAGCACATGGCGCAGGCCCTCGTCCTGCACCATCTCGCGCAGCAGCCGGCGCGAGGCGCGGTCGGACCATTGCAGGTCGTCGATGAACAGCACCAGCGGCTCGTCCGGGCTGGCCAGCGCGGCGCAGCACAGCAGCACGCTGCGCACGAAACGGTTCTCGGCCTCGGCCGGGCCCAGCGGCAGCAAGGGCGGCACCGGGCCGAGCAGCCGCGCGAGATCGGGCACGGCCGCGGTGACCACGGCCGCGTTGTC
>DATKFT010000839.1:0-9398 GCA_035544335.1 Pseudorhodoferax sp. | reverse complement strand
CGGCCGCGTCGCGCCCCAGGCCGATGCGCAGCGTCTGCGGGTCCGGAGCGTGCGCGAAGCCCGGCTGCCCGGCCCGCAGCGTGGCCCAGGCGTCGCCCTGTGCGTCCACGCTGCCCAGCGCCACGAAGTGCAGCAGCGGGTAGAACTCGCGGTGCTGGTCGAGCAGGAAGTCGCGCACGAACATGCGGCCCGGGCGGTCCATGTGCTGCACGACGCCGATGCTCTGCTGGATCGCCAGCTCGCCCGCGTGCCAGGGCGAGGACGCGGCGGTGGTGGCTGCTTGGGTCATGGCGCGTGCTCCGTGCGGGTCTGTGGCGCTCAGGCCGCGAGGCCCACGGGCGTGCGCTCGAACGCCACGAAGCCGGGCAGCGCCTCGATGCGCGCGAGCCAGGCGCGCACCTGCGGATAGGGCTGCAGGTCCACGTTGCCCTCGGGCGCGCGCGCCGTGTAGCTGTACAGCGCCACGTCGGCCACGGTCGGCGCCGCGCCGGTCAGGAAGGCGCGGTCGGCCAGGCGGGCCTCGACCAGCGCGAGGATGCCGTGGGCGCGCTGGATCACCTCCTCGGGCCGGAACGGCGCACCGAACACGGTGACCAGGCGGGCGGCTGCGGGGCCGTAGGCGATCTGGCCCGCGGCCACGCTGAGCCAGCGCTGGACCTCGGCCGCGGCGGCCGGCGCGTCGGGCAGCCAGTCGCTGCGCTGCAGCTTCCTGGCCAGGTAGACCAGGATGGCGTTGGAGTCGGCCACGATGGTGCCGTCGTCGTCGAGCACGGGCACCTGGCCGAAGGGGTTCAGCGCGAGGAAGGCGGGCTGCTTGTGCGCGGCCTTGGCCAGGTCGACCTGGACCAGTTCATGGTCCACGCCCAGCAGGTTCAGGAACAGGCGGGCGCGGTGCGCGTGGCCGGACAGGGGGTGGTGGTAGAGCTTCATGCGGCGTCCTTGGGGGTGGCAGGCACCGGGTGTCGGTGCCATGGAACGCATGGTCCGCGCTTTGGCGCTTGCCTAGAATCCGCGCCGGCGGCAAGTCATTCTTGCGGGATCTGCAACGGCCCCGCCCTCTTCCGCTCCCCCTCTCCCACCCTTTTCTTCCAGGCAGGCAAGCGATGGACAGGCTTTCGGCGATGGCGGCATTCCTGGCGGTGGTCGACACCGGCGGCTTCGCCTCGGCCGCGCGGCGGCTCAACGTCTCGCCCTCGGTGGTCACGCGCGCCGTCGGCGAGCTCGAGGCGCGGCTGGGCGTGCGGCTGCTCGTGCGCACCACGCGCTTCGTGCGCATGACCGAGGCCGGCCAGGGCTATGCCGACGACTGCCGCCGCATCCTGGCCGAGCTCGACGCGGCCGACGGCGCGGCGGCCGGCGCCCATGCCGCACCGAGCGGGCGGCTCACGCTGACGGGGCCGGTCAACTTCGGGCGCATGTACGTGCTGCCCATCGTGCACCGCTACCTGGCCCAGTTCGCGCAGGTGGACGTGAGCTGCTGGTTCGTGGACCGCATCGTCAACCTCGTGGACGAGGGCGTGGACCTGGCCGTGCGCATCGGCGACCTGCCCGATTCCTCGCTGCAGGCCGTGCAGGTGGGCCAGGTGCGGCAGGTGCTGTGCGCCGCGCCCGACTACCTCGCGCGCCACGGCACGCCGCAGCGGCCCGAGGAACTCGCACAGCATGTGGTCGTCGCGGCCACGGGCGTGAGCTTCACGTCGGAGTGGCGCTTCCACGAGGGCCGCAGGCAGCTGCCCGTGCGCCTGCAGCCGCGGCTCACGGTCACGAGCAACGAGGCGGCCGCCGCCTCGGCCGCGGCCGGCATGGGCATCACGCGCCTGCCGCTCTACCAGGTCGCGCAGGCCGTGCAGGAGGGCAGCCTGGTGCTGGTGCTGCAGGCCTTCGAGCGCGCGCCGATGCCGATCCATGTCGTGCACCGCGAAGGCCGCAACGCCACGCGCAAGGTGCGCGCCTTCCTCGACCTGGCGGTCGACACGCTGCGCAGCGACCCGCGGTTGCGCTGAAGGGGCCGGGGACCGGCCCCCATCCGCTCGAGCTTGTGAAGGAATTGATGGGGCTCACGACGGGGTGCCCGCAGGGCAAGACCCCCGCGACGCACCGTCGGATGGGGACGCGGAGTGCATCGGGGTCTTGCGTGAGTTCAAACGATTTCTTCACAAGCTCCCAGCCCCAAGTTTCCCGACGATGCATATGCGAGATGCATCGTTCACGCTGCGCGCAGCGGCTTCTACATTGCCCCGTCCGTTCCATCCACCAACGACGACGAGGGTTCCATGTCCGCAGTGCTCGACGATCCGCTGGCCCAGGCGCAAGCCGCACCCGCCCGCCTCCAGTTCCACCGCTTTCGCCCCGTGCTGGGCGCCACCGTGACCGGCGTCGACCTGCGCCAGCCGCTGGACGCGGCCACGCGGGCCGCGCTGCGCGCGGGCGTGGTCGAACACGGCGTGCTGTTCCTGCGCGACCAGCGGCCCGATGCGCAGCAGCTGCTGGACTTCGCCGGCATCTTCGGCGCGCCGCTGCGGCACAACCCCTACCTGCCGGCGGCCGAGGGGCACGACGGCATCGAGTCCATCGAGACCAGCGCGACGCGCACGGTCTCCAACGACGCCTGGCATGCCGACGTGACCTGGGTCGATCCGCCGCCGCGCTTCACGGTGCTGCACGCGCAGCAGCTGCCGGCGGGCGGCGGCGGCGACACGGTCTTCACCAACGCCATTGCCGCCTACGCGTCGCTGCCGCCGCAGCTGGCCGCCTACCTGGAGACGCTGACGGCCGTGAACGCCTTCGACGCCAACGGCTTCGCGCTCGGCAACCAGACGAGCACGAGCGCGCGCCGCGCGGAGATCCGCGCCAAGCACCCGCCGCTGGATGTGCCCGTCATCAAGACGCACCCCGAGACGGGCCAGAAGTACATCTTCGTGACCGAGCAGCACACGCGCTACCTCAAGAACCTGCCGCGCAACTTCAGCGAGAGCCTGCTGCGCCTCTTGGCCGGCGTGCTGGAGTCGCCCGAGTTCCAACTGCGTTTTGCGTGGGAGCCGCATTCGCTGGCGGTCTGGGACAACCGCGTGGTGCAGCACCGCGCGATCCGCGACTACGGCACCACGACCCGCGTGCTGCACCGCATCACCATCGCCTGAGCCAGGGAGCCCCGCCATGCGATTTCCTGCGTTCACGCACCGCCCGGCCGACCCGGGCCGGCGCCGCGGCCTCGTGGCCACGCTGGCCAGCGCGGCCGCGCTGCTGGCGCCCCGCGCCGGCCTGGCCCAGGCCGGCGGCGCGCCCGAAGCCACCGAGCTGCGCTACCTCGCGGCGCCCAGCCGCGTGACCTTCCCCGAGCTGGCCGAGCACCTGGGCTACCTGGGCCCCGTGGCGCTGCGCGCGGTCGGTACGGCCACGGGCGGCCCGCAGTCGCTGCAGTCGGTCGTGACCGGCGACTCGGACTTCGGCTCTTCGTTCAACGGCTCGCTGCTGAACCTGCGCGCCGCGCGCGCGCCGATCAAGGCCGTGGTCTCCTACTACGGCACCGACAAGGACACCTGGCGCGGCCTGTACGTGCTGGAGGGCAGCCCGGTCCGCAGCGCACGCGACCTGGTCGGCAAGAAGATCGCGGTCAACACGCTGGGCGCCTACTTCGAATTCATCGTCAAGGAGTACCTGCGCCGCGGCGGCGTCAGCGCCGAGGATGCGAAGAAGGTCACGCTGGTGCCGCTGCCCTTCATCAGCACCGAGCAGGCGCTGCGCGAAGGCGTGATCGACGCCGCGGTGCTCGAGGACGTGTTCCGCGAGCGTGCGCTCGAGCGTGGCGGCGTGCGCCTGCTGCAGAGCGACCATGACCTGCTGGGCCCGTTCCAGGCCGCCACGATCGCGCTGCACGAGCGCTTCATCCAGAAGAACCCGAACACCACGCGCCTGTTCGTGGCGGGCACGGCCCGCGCCATCGAGTGGACGCGCGAGCACCCGCGTGCGGAGGTCATCGCGACCTTCAAGGAGATCATCGCCAAGCGCAAGCGCGCCAACGAGGTCACGACCGTGGTGGACTTCTGGCGCTCGCCGGGCGTGGGCGTCAAGGGCGGCGTGATCCAGGAGCGCGAGTTCACGCTGTTCCTGGACTGGCTCGTGGCCAACGGGCAGATCAAGCCCGGCCTGCTCCAGGCCCAGGACGCCTACACCAACGCCTTCAATCCTTACGCGCAGGGTTGAGATGCAGGCATCCGTGGCCGTGCGCGGCGCGCCCCGCTCCACCGTGCCCAACTCCACCACGCCCCAAGGCCGAGCGCAGCGATGGCCCGAGCGCCAGGCCGAGCGCAGCGATGGCCCGAATGTCACCCTCCCCTGTGCCCCTGCCGAGGAGCGCAGCGCAGACCACTGCGCTCCTCGGCGTGAGCACAGGGGTGGGAGCGGGGTCACATCCGGGCCATCGCTGCGCTCGGCCGCGCGCTCTGAGCCCAGGCCGGTACAGCGCCCCCCCCACAACCTCCGCCCACACCCGATGACCGCACCCCCCGTCAAAATCCGCCTGCAGCATGTCGGAAAGTCCTACCCCGTGCGCCAGCGCACGCCGGGCGGCGAGCCCGTGTTCCAGGCCCTGCACGACGTCAACCTCTCGGTGCGCGAAGGCGAGTTCCTGACGCTGGTGGGCCAGAGCGGCTGCGGCAAGACCACCTTGCTCGAGCTGCTGTGCGGCCTCACGCTGCCGACGACAGGCAGCATCACCGTGGACGGCCAGCCCGTGCAGGGTCCGGGGCTGGACCGCGGCATCGTGTTCCAGCAGTACGCGCTGTTCCCCTGGCGCACGGCGCTGCGCAACGTGGAGTTCGGCCTGGAGGCCAAGGGCGTGCCGCGCCGCGAACGCGCCGAGCGTGCGCGCGAGTACCTCGCGCTCGTGGGCCTGCAGGGCTTCGAGCAGCACTACCCGCACGAGCTGTCGGGCGGCATGAAGCAGCGCGTGGCCATCGCGCGCAGCCTGTCCTACGACCCCGGCATCCTGCTCATGGACGAGCCCTTCGGCGCGCTCGACGAGCAGACGCGCGAGGGCCTGCAGCGCGCGCTCGTGCGCATCTGGCAGCGCACGGGCAAGACCATCGTGTTCATCACGCACAGCATCGACGAGGCCGTCTACCTGGGCCAGCGCGTGGCCGTGATGCAGCCGCGGCCCGGGCGCATCGAGACCATCGTCGAGGTGCCGCTGGCCAAGCAGGCCGATGAGCACGACGTGCGCGCCGACCCGCAGTTCGTGGCGCTGCGCCACGAGGTCTGGAAGCTCGTGCGCGACACGGGTGCTGCGCCGCGCACGGCCGAGGGCCCCATCGCCAGCGCCACCGCCCAGTCCGCCCGCCTCGCCCACCTCGAGATGGCCTGAGCATGGCCCCCTTCACCATGCTCACCGGCACCCTCGCGCGGCTGTTCACGCGCAGCGCCGCCATCCTCGCCTTCCTGGGCCTGTGGGAACTCGTGCCGCGGCTGGAGCTGTTGGACACCACCTTCCTGCCGCCGTTCTCGGAGGTCTTCGCCACGCTGATCGCCATGCTGCTGTCGGGCGATCTGCTGACCAACATCGCCGCCAGCCTGTCGCGCTCGCTGAGCGGCCTGGCCATCGCCGTGCTGCTGGCCGTGCCGCTGGGCCTGGCGATCGGCTGGTACCGGCGCTTCGGCGACCTGCTGGGGCCGCTGCTGGAGATCTTCCGCAACACCGCGGCGCTGGCGCTGCTGCCCGTGTTCATCCTGATCCTGGGCCTGGGCGAGGTCTCCAAGATCAGCATGGTGCTCTACGCCTGCGTCTGGCCCATCCTGCTCAACACCATCAGTGCGGTGCGCAACGTCGACCCGCTGCTCATCAAGGCGGCGCGCTCCATGGGGCTGGGCGCGGGGCCGCTGTTCCGCAAGGTCGTGCTGCCGGCCTCGCTGCCCACGATCTTCACGGGCATCCGGCTGGCCGGCGCGAGCTCGCTGCTCGTGCTGATCGCTTGCGAGATGGCCGGCGCCCAGGCGGGCCTGGGCCACCTGGTCAGCGTGTCGCAGTTCAACTTCCAGATCCCGGCCATGTACGCCGGCATCATCACGCTCTCGCTCGTGGGCCTGGCCGTCAACGGCCTGCTGCAGCGGCTGGAGCGCCGGCTCACGCGCTGGTCGCCGGGGGCCGCCCTCTGAGCGCGTGCGGGCGCGACCCCGCTGGCCCTGCCTGCCCGGGCCACTGGGGCGCGCCTGCGGCCTGCCGCGTCAGGGGCCTCTTGGCGCCCGTGGCGTTCCTGCGTTCTTCGAGAGCGCAACCAGCATGTAGTCGTTCAGGTCGCGCAGGTCTTTGACCGTCCAGGCATGCGGTGGCAGCTTGACACCGTTTTCTCGCAGCGTCCTCGGGATCAGATCGCCATTCGGACGCAGCACCACGGACGACACGATCACGCCCGGGTAGTCGCGCAGCCGTTTCTGGAACGCGGCCGTCGTGAGGTCGGGCGTGGGCGGATTGCTCTTGTGGGCCAACGGGCCTGTGCCCCTGATGTCCGCGCCGTGGCACATCGCGCACCGCGCCAGAAAGAGATTTTTGCCATTGGCCGTGCCGGTGGCATCGGTGGTTTTGGCCGCATGTGCGGGATGGGCCAGCAGCAGCAATGCCTGGGCCAGCACGGCGCTGCCCAAGGCCATGCGGATATTCTTCGCGTTCACGTCTGTTATTCCTGGATTCTCGTGAAAAGGCTTGCCGCCACCGGTCCGGGGCTGGCAAGACAACGCGGATTTTATCCGTGGCCATGCGTGGGAAACGGTGGCCGCCGTGCAGCGTATTTCGAGGCGCGACCGCCCGGTTCTGTTTCTGCGAGGTTTCTATGGCGTCCGCGATGGCACCCTGGCGATTCTCCTTCGCCGGATTGCCGCGGTGGAATTTCTCCGCCCCTGGAGAAACCATTCTCCGGGGAAGAATCTAGGCCTTGTCTTTTGCCGCCGCCAGGGCCAGCGGCAGGTATTCGGCCAATTTCCTGGCCGCCACATCGTCCGGGGAATGCAGCTTGAGGTGCCGCCGCAGCTTGCCGCCGCCTTCCAGCAACCCGAGCGTGTCGGCGATGGCCGCGCCATGGCTGAATTCGACCGACACATGCCCCTGGTAGGCAAAGACGCCACCGAATGGAACCGTGGACGCGAACAGGATGCCGCCGTACTTGACTTCTTCCGACAGCGGTCGAATGGTCTGGCGGACCAGCGCCCGGACGGCCTCAACCGTGGCGTAGCGCTCTTCGCTCAGGAAGCGGATGTCTTCGAGCAGGGCCTCGACGGTCTTGGCGGTCATGCGTTGGGTGCAGCGGGCGAAAAGCCGGCGGATTGTGTCATGTGCCGTTCTGTTCGAGGTCCAGCAGCAGTTCGGGCTGGCGCACCTCAGAGCGTGGAAGGCATCGATCGAGGCCGACGAGCTTGCGGCGACCGCCGCGGCCTGCTCGATCGACCGGGCGCGCATGGAGTAGACGAGAAAGTCGCCTTCGGCGCCCGAGTCCAGGAACACGGATTCGATGGCGACGCCCTCTGCCGCCAAGGTGGCCAGGGCTTCGGGCCGCCGGCTGTTGATTTCGCGGGCCCATTCCCGCACGCGGGCGAGGCTGCCGGGTTTCAGGCGGACGCGGGCGCAGACGGCGTCGTTCATGTGTTGCGTGGTGGTGAAATTCGCGAAGGTTGGCAGGCTGTTGAGGGCAGCCAGCTCGGGTGTCAGGCCCGGCGCGGACCTGGTCGCCATTTCGACTTTCTGCGGACCCCGCGGACGACATCGTCCATGGACGACTTCTTCAGCAGCAGGTTCTGCGCAGTCCATCGAACGTCCGACTTCGGCGGACCGGCATCGGCGGGTCCGCTCGCGAAAGCGTCAGGGCGATTGCCTGTAGGCGTTCGGATTCAATTTTTCCATCATGCGCGACGGATTCGCCAGCTCTTGGAAGCCGAACTGCGCGTAGAGGCCATGGGCATCTTTCGTCGCCAACAAGAAGCGACGCAGGCCCTGCAAGTCTTCATGGGCCTGGATTTCCTCAAGCAGACGCTTGGAGAGGCCCTTGCCGCGATGTGCGTCCAAGACATAGACATCGGCCAGATAGGCGAACGTGGCCTTGTCTGTGACGACGCGCGCGAACCCGACCTGTTCCTGGCCAAGCAGCACGCCAAAGGCCAGAGAGTTCTCGACGGCTTTTTCAACCACATCCAGCGGAACGCCTGGCGACCAATAGGCCTGGCTCAGAAACGCATGAATTGCGCTGAGATCGAGGCGGCGCTTGTCGGTGGTGATTGTGTATTCGTTTGGCGGCATGGCGTGGGTATGTGCTGAAGTGTTCTAACGATTTATCTAGGCGGACGCGGAAGGCGATCCGCTCGAGTGGACTGTTAGAAATTTCCCCTCCTGCCTTCTATGATCTTTCGCCTCATTTCTGAATTTATCCTCAAGGTCGCCTCGTCATCCTCTGGTAAGTAGCCAATCTCCTTCAGCTTACCCGCCAAATGACTTATTGTGGGCTCGTAAAAAAACAGTACGGGATCGCTATCGGAAAATTGAATAAGAAACGTTAGCTGCACCGAGAGCTTTACGATGGTCAAGTGCAGATGCATTAGCAAAGACTTTGTCTGAACCAACTCCGTTTCATGCTCACTTGGAGGCGGAATGTGTGGTGGAATTATTTGCCTAAGCGCATCCTGGCTGGCAAAGGTTAAAACGAAGTACAGTTCTCTCTTCCGCAGTACACCGCCAGCCAGGAAATAAATGGGCTCGCGGTAAAGGCCTTCTAGGCGGGATTCAAGAACTTGAATTGTTCGATAAACATCTGTTTTCTTGGCTTCAGCTTTAAGATGCGCCACTTGTTCTTGTGCCGCTGCCCTCGACTGTGCAAGTTCTTCCCGCGTCGCAGTCAACTCTTGACGAGAAAGGGCAAGCTCATCCTTCGATAATTCGATTTGCTTGCTTTGCAAAATCACAGTAAGAATAATGGCCACTAAGGCCAAGAAGCTCATCAATGGGTTGACGGCGCCACCCAAAAAATCTCCAAACTGCCCCCAATGTTCTTGAGAAGAACTGAGCCCATGGAAGCCAAAGAACAAGAAATAAATGGAAAGTACAGCCAAAAAATACGCCGAGGCTGCAGCAACAATCCAACTTAGCCACTTGAACAGGCGCGCTGAGTTCATTAATTCAATTCTGTTTTCTAAATCTTTATTCGGCATTTTCTAAATTTCTAACGCACGAGCTCGGCGGGCGGTGAAATCATTCGCTCGAGCAACCGGTTCGGCTGGGTAAGGTATAAATATTTCTATGCATCGCCAATGCGGGTGCGCTTCTATGCGATCAATACCCTGCTGAGAGAACAAAGTCTCTTCCTGTTGGGCTAAGTCGCAGCATGCTGCCGGAAAGAACATCTCGGCGATGGATAAGGTATCGC
>DATKFT010000838.1:0-1629 GCA_035544335.1 Pseudorhodoferax sp. | reverse complement strand
GCACACGCGGCTGCTGTCCTTCGGCATGGTGCTGGGCATCGCGTTCCTGCTCATGGTGTCGCTGGTGCTGGGCGCCGTGGTCTCGGCGCTGGGCAAATGGTGGGGCGACGCCTTCGTCGGCTGGGAGCTGCTGGCCCAGCTCATCAACATCGTGCTGGGCTTTGCGCTGACCACGGGCGTGTTCGCGATGATCTACAAGATCATGCCGCGCGTGCATGTGCGCTGGTACGACGTGTGGATCGGCGCGGCCGTCACCGCGCTGCTGTTCACGGTGGGCCGCTTCCTGATCGGTCTGTACATCGGCAAGAGCGGCGTGGCCTCGAGCTTCGGCGCGGCCGGCTCGCTGATCGTGATCTTCGTCTGGGTCTACTACTCTGCCCAGGTCTTCCTGATGGGGGCGGAATTCACCTGGCTGTATGCCCGGCAGTACGGGTCGATGCGCCACCTGCCCAAGCCCGCCGCCGCGCAGGCTTGAGGTCGTCGCCCGGGCCGTGGTGCGCCCCGCGCACAATGTGCGCATGCGCCCCTCCCCGCACCCACATCCCAGCGTCCTGTTCATCTGCACCGGCAACATCTGCCGCTCGCCCACGGCCCACGCGTTGCTGGTCCACCAGGCACAGGCCCTGGGCCTGCAGCTGGCAGTGGACAGCGCCGCGGTCTCCGACGAGGAGCGCGGCAAGCCCTTCGACCGCCGCGCCGCGGCCGAGCTGCAGCGCCGCGGCGTGCCGGTCCATGCGCATTGTGCGCGCCAGGTGCGCCGCGACGACTTCGCGCGCTTCGACTGGATCATCGGCATGACGCAGGCGCATTGCGGTGCGCTGCGCCGCCAGGCGCCGCCCGATGCGACCGCGCAGATCGCGCTGATGCTGGACTTCGCCGCAGGCCATGCGGGCGAGGACGTGCCCGACCCCTGGTACGGCGGCACGCAGGACTTCATCGACGCCTTCGACCTCATCGACCGCGGCGTGCAAGGCCTCCTGGCGCGCCTGCAGGCCCGCTGAAAAAACGGGGGCGGCGAAGCGCCGCTATTCCCCGACCGAACCCGTGATCGGCAGCACGATGCCGCTGATGTAGCTCGAACAGCAGGGCGCGGCCAGGAACACGAAGGCCGGCGAGATCTCCTCGGGCTGCGCGGGCCGGCCCATGTCGGTGGCGCCGCCGAACTGCGCGATCTCCTCGGCCGGCTTGTCGGCCGGATTCAGCGGTGTCCAGACCGGGCCGGGCGCCACGGCGTTGACGCGGATGCCCTTGTCCATGAGGTTGGCGGCCAGCGACATCGTGAACGCGTGGATCGCACCCTTGGTCGCGGAATAGTCCAGCAGGTGCCGGCTGCCCTTGAGCCCCGTGACCGAGCCGCAGTTCACGATGCTGGCACCGCGCCGCAGGTGCGGCACGGCCGCCTTGGCCATGTGGAAGTAGCCATAGACGTTGGTGCGCACCGTCTCATCGAAGCGCTCCTCGCTGAGGTCCTCGATGGACGCGGCATGCTGCTGGAATGCGGCGTTGTTGACGAGCACATCCAGCTTGCCGAAGGCGCGCAGGGTCTTGGCCACAGCGTCGCGGCAGAACTGCGGATCCTTCACGTCGCCCGGGATCAGCAGGCAGCGCCCGCCTTCGGCTTCGACCAGT
>DATKFT010000837.1:0-1999 GCA_035544335.1 Pseudorhodoferax sp. | reverse complement strand
GGCCCGCAACCAGGATTTCGTGCAGAACTTCGTGTTCTGCGGCGATGAACTCGTGGTCGGCGAATCCGATCTGGCCCTGCCGGGCGAGCACGCGCTGGCCGGGCTCGGCCTGCAAGCCAGCGCCTTCCTGCCGGTCGGCATGCTGGGCCAGGCCTACTGCCGCGTGGCCTGGCTGCCCAAGGGCACCCCGCCCCCGGGCGGCCACCAGACGCGGCGGCTGCGCGCGCTGTTCGGTGCGCTGGACGAATCCTTGCTGGCCGTGGCCGGACGCGCCTACCAGATCGCCGAATGGGCGCGCACGCACCGCTTCTGCGGCGCCTGCGGCGGCCCCACCACGCATGTGGACGGCGAGCGCTGCATGCGCTGCCCGGCCTGCGGCCACATGGCCTATCCGCGCATCTCGCCGGCCATGATGGTGCTGGTGCGGCGCGGGCCGTCCATCCTGCTGGCGCGCCACCGCAACTCGCCGACCCGCTTCTTCACGGCCCTGGCCGGTTTCCTCGAAGCCGGCGAGTCGATCGAGGAGGCCGTGCACCGCGAGGTGCAGGAAGAGGTCGGCCTGCAGGTGCAGGGCCTGCGCTACTTCGCGAGCCAGGCCTGGCCGTTCCCGCACTCGCTGATGATCGCGTTCACGGCCGAGTACGCCGGCGGCGAGCTGCGGCTGGACGAGCACGAGATCGAGGAGGCGGTCTGGGTCGGCCCCGGCGAGCCCATGCCGGCGACGCCGCCGCGCGGCCTGTCGATCGCCGGGCACCTGATCGAATCCCACCTGCCGGGCCGCTGAAAACCCGCGGCGCCGGCGCAACGCAACGCAACGCACCGTGGCCCGCCCCAAGTCCCAGACCCTGCTCTCGCGCACCCGGCGCGCGCTGCACAAGGGCATGCGCCAGGCCGTCGGCTTTTTGCCGCGCTCGGTCCGCTTCGCGATCGCGCGCTCCTTCGTCGACTGCGACCCGGCGCCCGACCCGCGGCTCACGCTCAAGATCGCCGACACGCAGGAAGAACTCGAAGCCTGCTTCGGGCTGCTGCACGACGCCTACGTGGCCGTGGGCTTCATGCAGCCGGCCCCCTCGGGCCTGCGCGCCACGGCCTACCACGCGCTGCCGACCACGACCACGCTGTGCGCCAAGTACGACGGCGAAGTCGTGGGCACGATCTCGCTGATCCGCCAGAGCCCGTTCGGCTTTCCGCTGCAGGCCGTGTTCGACCTGTCCAGCGTGGAGGCCGAGCGCGGCCAGATCGCCGAGGTCTCGGCGCTGGCCGTGCACCCCAAGTACCGCAAGACCGGCGGCGCGATCCTGTTCCCGCTCATGAAGTTCATGCACGCCTACAGCACGCGCTTCTTCGACACGCGGCATCTGGTCATTGCGGTCAACCCCTACCACATCGAGCTCTACGAATCGCTGCTGTCGTTCCGCCGGCTGCCGCAGAAGACCGTGGCCGCCTACGACTTCGCCAACGGCGCGCCGGCCGTGGGCGCCACGCTGGACCTGAGCCAGGCCGAGGCGTTGTTCGCGCGTGCCTACGCGCGCAAGCCGCCGCGCAAGAGCCTGCACCACTATTTCTTCCGCATGGAGCTGCCCAACATCCAGTTGCCGCAGCGGCGCTACTACACGACCAACGACCCGGTCATGACGCCGGCGCTGCTGGACTACTTCTTCAACCAGCGCACCCAGGGCTTTGCCGAACTCGACGCACGCCGAAAGGCCATGCTGCACGCCATCTACGACCTGCCGGCCTACCGCGCCGTGCTGCCGCCGCTCGAGCAGCCGCCGGCCCAGATGGACGCGCTGCGCCGCCACCCGCGCTTTTCACTCAAGTGCGAAGGCCTGCTGGAGATGGAGATCGGCGGCCAGCGCGCGCTCGTGACGCTGCAGGTGGTGGACGTGTCGAACGAGGGCTTCCAGGCCCACGCGCGCGAAGAGCTGCCGCTCAAGGTCTCGGGCCGCGTGGTGGTGCACCTGGGCGCCGACGAGGAATCCGTGCTGCAGGTCACCGT
>DATKFT010000836.1:0-12282 GCA_035544335.1 Pseudorhodoferax sp. | reverse complement strand
GGTGCCGGCCCAGCCGGGGCTGGAAGTGGTCATCGCCGATGCGGCCTTCATGGCCGCCCTGCGGGGCTATCCGTCCACCTACGCGGTGGACACGCGCGCCGACGACCTCGCCATCTTCCAGTACACCTCGGGCACGACGCGCGAGCTGCCCGACGCCGTGAAGCACACCCACCGCGCGCTGGTCACGCTGATGCTCGCGGCGCTGTACGGCACCGGTGTGCGGCCCGGCGAGCGCTTCATGTGCCCGTCTTCGCCGGCCTGGGGCCACGGCCTGTGGCACGGCACGCTGGCGCCGCTGGCCATGGGTGCCACCGTGGGCGCCTACGCGGGCAAGTTCAGCGGCGAGCGGCTGCTGCAGGCGCTCAGCGCGCACCGCTTCGACAACCTGTCCGCGGCTGCCACGCACTACCGCATGATGCGCAACTCGGGCGCGGCCGGCCGCTACGCCTACGCGCTGCAGAAGGTCTCGTTCACGGGCGAGCCCATCGACAGCGAGACGGCCGCCTTCGTCGAGGCCACGTTCGGCCACCGCGCCTGCAGCATGTACGGCACGACCGAGATCGGCGTGTGCCTCGTGAGCTACCCGGGCGCGTCCGACTTCCCGGTCAAGGCGGGCTCGCTGGGCAAGCCCGTGCCGGGCCTGCGCGTGCAGGTGCAGGACGCAGAGGGCAGGCCCTGCGCGCCCGGCGTGACGGGCGAGCTCAAGCTGTGGCGCAAGGGCGAATGGATCGCCACCAAGGACCTGGGCCGCGTCGACGCGGACGGCTACTTCTGGCATGGCGGCCGTGCCGACGACGTGATCATCTCCGCGGGCTGGACCATCGGCGCGGTCGAGGTCGAGGACGCCATCCTGAAGCACCCCGACGTGCTGGAGGCTGCGGCCATCGGCGTGCCCGACGCGCTACGCGGGCTCGTGGTCAAGGCCTTCGTCGTGTCCAGGCGGCCCGCCAGCGCGGCCTTCGTCCAGGAGATCCAGGACGGCGTGCGCGCCCGGCTCAGCCAGCACGAATACCCGCGCCAGGTCGCGTTCGTCGCGGAGCTGCCCAAGACGCCGGCCGGAAAGATTCACCGCAAGAAGCTCCGCGAGCAGGAGGCGGCGAACACGGCGCCGGCCCCGCAGGCCGCGCTCGCACCCCAAGCCTGACCCGTTTCACGTTTCATTCACCAGGAGACAGCATGTCGACGACAACCGAGCGCACCTTTCCCAAGATCACCGATGCCGGCATGGACGAACTGCGCCAGCGCATCGGACAGAAGATCGGGGCCACCGCAGAGCCGTGGTGCTACGAGGCCACGCGCGACAACATCCGCCACTACGCGCACGGCATCGGCGACGACAACCCGCTGTGGTGCGACCCCGACTATGCGGCCAAGACGCGGCACGGCGGCATCCTTGCGCTGCCCAGCTTCCTGTTCTCCACGAGCCGCATCGTCTCGGGCTACGTGGGTGGCCTGCCGGGCGTGCACGCCATGTGGTCGGGCTCGGACTGGCAGTGGCACAAGCCCGTGAAGCGCAACGACACCATTTCCACGGAGGCCTACCTCAAGGATCTCGTCGAGCACCAGACCCGCTTCGCAGGCCGCGCCGTGCAGCAGATCTACCACGTCGACTTCTTCAACCAGCAGGGCGACAAGGTGGCCGAGGCCGACAGCTGGTGCTTCCGCACCGAGCGCGACCATGCGCGCGAGCAGGGCAGCAAGTACAAGGACGTGCGCGCGCGCGCCCCGCGCCGCTACACGCCCGAGGAGATCCAGGAGGCCTACAAGCTCTACGCGCGGGAAGAAGTGCGCGGCAGCACGCCGCGCTACTGGGAGGACGTCAAGGAGGGCGAGGAACTGCCCGTGATGTTCAAGGGGCCGATGACGGTGACCGGCTTCATCGCCTATGCGCAGGGCTGGGGCGGCCTGTACATCCGCGCCAACAAGCTGGCCTGGCGGCTGGTCGACGCACACCCCGGCGTCGGCATCACCAACCGCTTCGGCATCCCCGACGTGCCCGAACGCGTGCACTGGGAAGAGGACTTCGCGCTGGAGGTGGGCGCGCCCGGTGCCTACGACTACGGTCCCGAGCGCACCTCCTGGCTCACGCACCACCTGACCAACTGGATGGGCGACGACGGCTTCCTGCGCCAGGCGCATTGCAAGATCCGGCGCCACAACCCCGAGGGCGACATGCTGTTCATCAAGGGCATGGTCAAGCGCAAGTTCGTCGAGGACGGCCGGCACCTGGTGGAGATCTCGCAGGAGGCCCGCAACCAGGACGACGAGCTGTCCGTCATCGGCTCCGGCGTCGTGGAGCTGCCCACGCGCGGCTGAGCGTCGCGGCCCCGCAGGGCCGCTGTTTCCCCGCAGGGCCTGGCCGCCGGTCGCACGACCGGTTGGCGCAGCCATGCCGTTCACGAGATTGGCCATGGATCGTTCCACCGAGAAAGGCCCAGCCGGGCACGGCGCGCTGGCAGGCCTGCGCGTCATCGACCTGTCCAGGGTGCTGGCCGGGCCCCTGTGCACGCAGATGTTGTCCGACCACGGCGCGGACGTCGTCAAGATCGAGCCGCCCGGCGGCGACGAGACGCGCGGCCTGGGGCCACCGTTCGACGCACATGGCGATGCCGCCTACTTCACGGCCGTCAACCGCGGCAAGCGCGGCATGGCCATGAACCTGGCGGAGCCCGCGGGGCGCGCGGTGCTGCTGCGCCTGCTCGAAGACGCCGACGTGCTGATCGAGAACTTCGTGCCGGGCACCATGGCGCGCTGGGGCCTGGACTACGCGGCGGAGCTGCAGCCGCGGTTTCCGCGGCTCATCTACTGCACGGTGAGCGGCTTCGGCGCCGACGGGCCGCTGGGCGGCCTGCCCGGCTACGACGCGGTGCTGCAGGCCATGTGCGGCCTCATGAGCGTGAACGGCGAGGCCGCCGGCGGCCCCACGCGGCTGGGCATTCCCATCGTCGACCACATGACGGCCTATGTGGCACTGTCCGGCATCCTCATGGCGCTGCACGAGCGGCACCGCTCGGGGCAGGGCCAGCGCGTGGAGGCCACGCTGTTCGACGCGGCCATGAGCCTGCTCGTGCCGCATGCGGCCAACTGGATGTACTCGGGCGCTGTGCCGGGCCTGCTGGGCAGTGCGCACCCGAACATCGCGCCCTACGACAAGTTCGCCTGCGCGGACGGCCTGGTCTTCCTGGGCATCCTCAACGACCGGCAGTTCGCCAAGTTCTGCCGTTTCGTGGGCATCGAGCGGCTCGTGGACGACCCGCGCTTCGCGGCGAACGCGGACCGGCTCGCGCACCGGGCCGCGCTGCGCGGCGAGATCGAGGCCGCGCTGTCGGGCTGGCGGCGCGAGGCGCTGTGCGCGCAGCTCATGCGCATCGGCGTGCCGATCGGCCCCGTGCACACGGTGCCCGAAGCCTTCGCGCAGCGGCACACGGCCCACCGCGGCATGCGCGTGGAGATCGGGGGCTACCGCGGCATCGGCCTGCCCGCATCGCTGTCGCGCACGCCGGGCCGGCCGCAGGGCGCGCCGCCGCGCCATGGCCAGCACGCCAGCGAACTGCTGCAGGCCGCGGGCATGTCCGAGACACAGATCCAAGGCCTGGTGGCGCAAGGCGTCCTCCACCAGGTACCGCCGCGCTGAGCACGCCGATCCACAACACCACAGGAGACAAGACATGACACTGCGACGCTTTCTGACGGGGCTCACGCTGGCCCTCGTGTGCGGGGCGGCCTCGAGCTCGACCGCGACCTCGACCTACCCCTCCAAGCCCGTGCGCATCATCGTGCCCTACCAGGCCGGCCAGGGCACCGATGTCGCCACGCGCTACATCGCCGAGCTGCTGGGCAAGAACCTGGGCCAGGCCGTGGTCGTGGAGAACAAGGCCGGCGCGGGCGGCAACATCGGCGCGGCCGAGGCCGCGCGCGCGCCGGCCGACGGCTACACGCTGGTCATGGGGACCAACGGCACCCATGTGCTCAACCAGTTCCTGTACGCCAGCATGCCCTACGACTCGGACAAGGACTTCGAGCCGGTCGCGCTCGTGAGCACCTTCCCGATGGTCGTCCTGGCCAACGTGAACGTGCCCTACAACAGCTTCGCGGAGCTGCTGGCCGAGGCCAGGGCGCGGCCCGACACGGTCAACGTGGCCCTGCCCAGCACGACGGCGCGCCTGGTGCTGGAACTGCTGCAGCAGCAAAGCGGCACGCAGCTGCGGGCCGTGCCCTACAAGGGCTCGGGCACCTCCATGACGGACCTGATCGGCGGCCAGGTGCTCGTGGGCATCGACACGGCCAGCGCGGCGCGGCCCTTCGTGTCCAACGGACGGCTCAAGGCCCTGGCCGTCACCTCGCGCGGCGATTCGGCGCTGCTGCCCGGCGCCAGGAGCATCGCGTCTGCGGGCCTGCAGGACTTCGAGGTGCTGGCCTGGAACGGCTTGTACGCGCCGCGCGGCACGCCGGCCGCCGTGGTGCAGCGCCTCAACGCCGAGCTGGCCAGGATCCTCGCGCAGCCCGAAGTGCAGCGCCGTTTGCTGGAGCTGGGGCACGAAGCCGCAGGCGGCAGCCCCGAGCAGCTCGGCACATTTGCCGCGGCTGAACGCAAGAAGTGGGGGGCTCTGGTCAAGAGCGTGGGGCTGAAGATCGAGTAGCCGCGCCGGCATGCGGGGGCGGGCGTCTTCTGGCCGCAGGGCGCCGCCGCAGCGGGCTGGCGGGCTGGCGGGCCGGGGGGCAGGCGCTGCAGCCTACCTGTGCGGGTGCAGCGCCGTGCGACACCGCCATCCCGTTGCGGGACGGCGGCATCAGGCAGGACGCTTACAGCGCGGCGTCCTTGAGCTTCTTGAGCGAGCGCACCTTCACGCGCACGGTCGCCGGCTTGGCGGCGAACTCGCGTTCGACCTTGGTGAAGGGGTCGATGCCGCGGCGCTTCTTCTTGGCCGGAATGACGACCGAGCTGACCTTGAGCAGGCCGGGCAGCGTGAATTCGCCCAGGCCCTTCTTGTTCAGCGAGGCCAGCATGGTGGCTTCGAGCGAGGCCAGCACGGCCTTGACCGCCTTGGGTTCGACGCCCGAGGTCTCGGCCAGATGGGCCTGCAGCGTGGACTTGTTGAATGCCGTCTTGATGGGCTTGGCCGCAGCGGGTGCCGCGACGGCCTTCTTGGCGGGCGCAGCCTTGGGTGCAGGTGCAGCCTTCTTGGCAGGAGCTGCCTTGGGTGCAGGCGCGGCCTTCTTGGCGGGGGCTGCCTTGGGCGCAGCAACAGCCTTCTTGGCGGGAGCTGCCTTCTGCACGGGAGCGGCCTTCTTGGCGACGGGAGACGCCTTCTTCGAGGCGGTGGTTTTCTTGGCAGTTGCCATGGCTGGAGATGTCTTTCGAATGAGAGATGCGCAAAGTCGCGCAGCGCGATTCTAGAAAGTCGCTGCGGGCAGGGGAAATATGGGCCTGTAGGCGGGGCTGCGCACGCTGCGCGCAAGGGGCTGCGTGCGCAGCGCGTGCACGTCAAAGTCCCCGCGCTGCTGCACGCACAGGCAGGCAAGCCGCCTCACTCCGGTCGGATGCCGGCCGCCTTGATGGCCTCGGCGGTCCGGGCCGCTTCGCGCGCCAGGAAGTCGCGGAACGCCTGGGGCGTGCTGCCCTGCAGGTCCAGCCCCGTGGATTCCAGGCTGGCCCGCGTGGCCGGGTCGTGCAGGGCTGCATGGAGCGCGGTGGCGAGCTGGCGCACGCTGTCCGGCGCCGTGCCGGTGCGCACGGCGAAGCCGAACCACGAGTGCGACTCGAAGCCCGCGAGCCCCGCTTCGCCGAAGGTCGGCACGCCGGGCAGCGCCGCATCGCGCTGCGGCGCCGCCACGGCGATGGCCTTGAGCCGGCCGCTTCTGACATGGGGCAGGGCCTGGGGCAGGTCGGTCAGCATGGCCGACACCTGGCCGCCCAGCAGGTCCTGCATGGCCGGTGAGCCGCCCTTGTAGGGCACGTGCACGAGCGCGATGCCCGCGGCCTTCTTGAACCGCTCGAAACCCAGGTGGCCCGAAGAGCCGTTGCCGAACGAGGCATAGGTGCCTGCGCCGCGCTGTGCCCTGGCCCAGGCGATGAACTCCTGCAGGTTCGCGGCCGGCACGTCGGGGTGGACGACGAGCAGATGCGGGTTGGTGGCCGCCAGCGTCAGCGGCACGAAGTCGCGCGCCATGTCGTAGGGCGGCCTGGCCAGCAGCTGCGGCTGCACCACGAAGCTCGCGGCCACCAGCAGCAGGGTCTGGCCGTCGGCGGGCGCGGCCAGCGCGGCCTGCGTGGCGATCACGGTGCCGCCGCCGGGCTTGTTGTCCACGAACACGCGCGTGCCCGCCAGGACTGGCGCCAGGCGCTCGGCCAGGGCCCGCGCCAGCGTGTCGGCCGGCCCGCCCGGTGCGAACGGCACGAGGATGCGCAGCTGGCGCGCGGGCGCCTGGGCCCGCGCGGGGGCCATCTGCGCCGCGAGCAGCGCAGCGCCCGCGGCCAGCCAGGTTCTGCGGCGATTCATCGGTTCACCACCTTGTTCCAGCGGTCGACGATGGCCGTGCGCTGCTCGGCGAAGTAGGTCCAGTCCAGGCTGCGCAGCTTGTCGGCCGTGGGCACCACGGCCGCCACCTCGTCGGGCACCCTGGCGTTCTTGTTGACGGGCCGCGCGTTGCCGATGCGGGCCCAGGCCTCCTGCGCCTCCACGCCCAGCATGTGGTTGATGAAGGCCTCGGGCTGCTGGCCCGCGCTGGGGTTGACCACGCGCGTCACGCTCATGGGCAGCGCGTAGGCGCCTTCGGCGGGCACGCAAAAGCGCAGGTCCGCGAGGTCGGGGTCACGCATCATGGCCAGCACGTTGCCGCTGAAGTAGGGCGTGGCCCAGATCTCGCCGCTCTTGAGCCAGCCCACCGCGATGCTCTCCTGGTCCCAGAGCCCGGGGCCGCTGCGCCGGATCTGGTGCAGGGCCTGCAGGCCCGCGTCGGGGGCATGCAGGCCACCACCCTGGAGCCGGGCCAGCGCGTCCAGCGTGTAGATCGAGGAGTTGTAGGTCACGTTGGGCGCGGAGACATGGCCCTTGAGGTCATCGCGCAGCAGGTCGCCCCAGCCCGTGATGGCCTTGCCCAGCTTCCTGGCGTTGTAGGCGATGCCCCAGGTGCCGTAGGTCACGGGCACCGCGAAACGCCCGGCGGGCAGCGGCACGCGCGGGTCCAGCTGCTGCAGGTTGGGCACCTGTGCCGCGTCGATCGGCGCAAGCAGGCCCGAGCGCGTGATGAGCGGCAGCAGCACGTCGGTGAAGATGCCGATGTGCAGGTTGGGCTGGTTGCGGTTGGCCTGCATCTGCGTGAAACGCGCATTGTCGAACGACTCGACCACGCGTGCGTCCTTGCCCGCGGTATAGGTGTCCAGGAAGCTGCGGCGGAAGTTGGCGCCCAAGAGGCCGGGGTACCAGCCGATGGTCAGCGGCGCGGACGGCTGCGCCCAGGCCGGCTGCGCCAGGGCGGACAGTGCAGACAGCGCGGGCGTGGCCAGGGCTGCGCTCAGCAGCCGGCGGCGGGAGAGGTCTTCAGGCTTCATGGAGTCTCCGGAGGGCGAGGAAGTTGGGGTGAGGGGGGAACAGCTTCAGTGCGTGCCGCCCGCCAGGTGGCGCAGCCAGCCCAGGCGGTCGATGAGGACCGCGGCGAGCAGTCCGAACACCACCAGCGCGGTCGACACCGCCGCGGCCACGGGGTCGTTGACGTCGAACAGGTACTTGTAGAGCGCCACGGGCAGCACGACCTGCTCCGACTGCGTCACGAACAGGCTCACGGTGAACTGGTCGAGCGAGACGATGACCGCGAAGATGCCGCCGGCCACGAGGCCGGGCACCAGCGCGGGCAGCACGACATGCCGCAGCGTCATGGCGGGCGTGGCGCCCAGGATCTCGGACGCCTCCAGCAGCGCGGGCCTGAGCGCCAGCGCGCTCGTGAGCACGGCCCGGAACATGAACGGGAACACGATCAGCACGTGCGATGCGAGCAGGCCCGTGAAGCTGTCCAGCAGGCCCACGCGGTTGTAGGCATAGAGCAGCGCGATGCCGATGATCAGCGCGGGCACGATGAGCGGCGACAGGAACACGAACTCGACCGCGCCGCGCCAGCGTCCCGGCGGCAGGCGGCGCAGGCCCAGCGCTGCGGGCAGGGCCAGGGCCGCCGCGAGTGCGGTGGCCAGCAGCGCGAGCACGAGACTGCGCAGCGCGGGCGCGAGGAACAGGTTCGATTCCCAGGCTGCCGCGTACCAGCGCAGCGAGAAGCCCGTGGGCGGGAACACGAAGAACGAGCGCTCGCTGAAGCTGAACAGCATCACCACCAGCAGCGGCAGCATCAGGAACAGGCCGACGAGCGCTGCGATGGCGTGCGCGCACAGGCGCCACAGACGGTCGGGGTTGCTCATGCCAGGGCCGCCTCCACGCGGCGGGTCAGGCGCTTTTGCAGCGCGTAGACGGTCAGCACGGCCACCATGAGCAGCAGCGACAGCGCGGTGGCGCGCGGCAGGTTGAACAGCACCAGCGCGTCCGTGTAGACCTGCACCGAGAGGTAGCGCACGGCGCTGCCGCCCAGGATCAGCGGCGTCACGAAGGCGCCCAGCATCATGCTGAACACCAGCACAGCACCCGCGATCAGGCCGGGCATGGCCAGCGGCAGCGTGACGGTGCAACAGCTGCGCAGCGGGCCGGCGCCGAGCACGCTGGCCGATTCGATGAGCCGGCGGTCGATGTTCTGCAGCGCGCTGGCCAGCGACAGCACCATGAAGGGCAGGAAGACCTGCGTGCCGCCGATGACCACGCCCAGCAGGTTGCCGCTGAGCACCAGCGGCTCGTCGATCCAGCCGGCGGACAGCAGCACCGAGTTGACGAGGCCCTGGCGGCCCAGGATCAGCAGCCAGCCGTAGCTGCGCACGACGGTGTTCACGAGCAAGGGCGCGGCGACCACGAAGTACAGCAGGCCGCGCCAGCGCTCGGGCGCGTTGGCCACGGCGGCGGCCAGCGGAAAGCCCAGCACTGCGCAAAGGGTGGTCACCGCCGCGGCGACCGCGAAGGTCTGGAGCATGAGCGTGAGGCTGGCCAGGTCGTGCAGCAGCGCCAGGTAGTTGGCGAGCGTGAAGCCGGGCTGGATCTGGCCGAAGTGCTCGGTGCGAAAGCTGATGACCACCATGTCGACGAGCGGCAGGCCGAGCAGCAACAGCAGGGCGCACAGCGCGGGCGCCAGGGCCAGCAGCAGGCCGGTGCGGTCCAGGCGCGTCATTGGTCGAACACCGTGTCGCAGCCGGCCACGCGGGCCTGCACGGCCTGGCCCGGGGCCAGCGCCGCGGCGCCGAAGCCCAGCAGCCGCGCCTGCAGGGCCTGGCCGCCGGCCAGGCGCAGGTGCACGCGCGTGCTGCCGGTTTCGGGCACCACGTCGCTGACCACCGCGTCCAGCGCATCGGCACCGCCGGCGCCACCGGCCAGTTGCACCTGTTCGGGCCGCACCGCGAGCCGGGCCGGGCCGGGCGCGCGCGCGCTCTGCAGCGGCACGCTGCCACCGCCCTCGACATGGAACAGGCCCGCGGCCGGGTCGCAGCGTCCGCGCAGAAAGCTGATGTCGCCCACGAAGTCGGCCACGAAGTCGCTGACCGGGTGCTGGTAGATGGCCTGCGGCGCGGCCAGCTGCTCGATGCGCCCGCCGCGCATCACGGCGATGCGGTCCGACATGTGCAGCGCCTCCTCCTGGTCGTGCGTCACGAACAAGAAGGTGGTTCCCGTCTCGCGGTGGATGCGCTTGAGTTCGGCCTGGAGCTGGCGGCGCAGCTTGAGGTCCAGCGCGCCCAGCGGCTCGTCGAGCATGAGAACCGAGGGCCTGGTGGCCAGCGCGCGCGCCAGTGCCACGCGCTGCTGCTGGCCGCCCGAGAGCTGGCCGGGCCGCTTGTCACGCACTTGCGGCAGCTGCACGAGGTCCAGCATCTGGGCCACGCGCTCGCGCACATCGGCCTCGGGCACACGCTGGGCGCGCAGGCCGTAGCCGATGTTCTCGGCCACGCTCATGTGCGGGAACAGCGAGTATTGCTGGAACACCATGCCCAGGTGGCGCGCACGCGGCGCCAGCGCCGTGACGTCGCGGCCATCGATGTGGATCTGGCCGCGGTCGGGCCGCTCGAAGCCCGCGATCATGCGCATCAGCGTGGTCTTGCCGCAGCCGCTGGCGCCCAGCAACGTGAGGAACTCGCCATCGCGGATGTCCAGGTCGATGTGGTCGGCCGCCAGCGTGGGGCCGAAACGCTTGCACAGGCCCCGCACGGCGACCTTGGTGCCGCCGCCCGGGACCGCGGCCGCCTGCGCATGCCGTGGATCGCTTGCTGTCATCGTGGTCGTCATCCCTTGGCCAGAAAGCCCGCGATGCTCTGCGCGGTGTGGAACACCGGCTTCTCGTGGTAATGCGGGCCGTCGTAGATCTCGATCAGCACGCTGCGCGCGTGGGCGATCGTCGGGCCGTGCGGGTGGTCCTTGGGGTTCATGTAGAAGGCGCCCGGCGTCAGGCGCAGGCCCGAGTCCGTGTACTCGTAGTCGCCCTCCAGGCAGTACATGAACTGGTTGGACGCATGGCTGTGCTTGACCGGGATGCGCCCGCCCTTCTCGTACTCGAGCAGCGCGATGCTGGCGCCCGTCTCGGGGTTCTTCCAGAGGACGTACTGGCGAAAGCCGTATTCGGGGAAATCGATCCATTGCGCAGGATCGAGCTCCTGCGTGCGCAGCAGCACTTCCAGGGTGGTGGGCAGGTCGGGCGGGGAAGACATCGGGGTTCTCCGGTGGCGTGGCAGGGAGGGGGCTTCAGTGCGCGAGCGCTTCCTTGACCACGGTGTTGCGCAGCAGGCCGACGCCCTCGAGTTCCACCTCGACCACATCGCCGTCGCGCATCCAGACGGGGGGCTCGCGCCGCATGCCCACGCCGCCGGGCGTGCCCGTCACGATGACGTCGCCGGGCTCCAGCGCCGTGAAGGTGGAGATGTGGCTGATCAGGCGCGGGATCGGAAAGACCATGAGGTCGGTGGTCGTGCGCTGCATCTCCTGGCCGTTGAGCCGGCACACCAGCGACAGGCTGCGGTCCAGCGGCAGCTCGTCGCCTGTGACCAGCCAGGGGCCGAAGGCGCCCGTGGCCGGGAAGTTCTTGCCCGGCGCCCACTGGCCGGCCGCGGCCTGCCAGTCGCGCACCGAGCCGTCGTTGTAGGCCGACAGGCCTGCCACATGGCGCGCGGCGTCCGCCTCGGCGATGCGCCGGCCGCCGCGGCCGATCACGACGGCGACCTCGGCCTCGAAGTCGAACTGCTGCGATTCGCGCGGGCAGACCATGGGCTGGCCATGGCCGACCTGGGACTGCGGCAGGCGCAGGAAGATGGTCGGTGCCGCGGCGACGGCCGCGTGCCGTCCCTCCAGCCGGTGGGCCAGGTAGTTCAGGCCCACGCAGACGATCTTGCCGGGCTTGGGGATCACGGGCAGCGCCGTGAGTTCGTCGAGATGGAAGTCCGGCGGCAGGCCGGCCACGCGCTGCGCCAGCGTGGGCAGCAGGCCCTGCGCCAGCGCGCTCTGCAGATCGGGGCAGGTGGGCCCCAGGCGCGCGCCCAGGTCGACCACGTGTGCGCCCTGCACGGCGCCGAAGCTGGCACCGCGCGGTGAGAGGTAGGACATCAGCTTCATGGCAGCGCCTTGTGGAACCGGACCGCGGGCGCGCCGCTCAGGCCGCAGGCCGTGGACACAGGGCCTGGCAGGAGATCTCGACGAGGATCTCGGGCACGGCGAGGCCGGCCACCTGCACCAGCGTGGAGGCCGGGAAGTCGCCGCGGAAGAACTCCTGGCGCGCGCGCCAGACGCCCTTGTTGTGGGCCATGTCGGTCACGTAGATGGTCATGTTGACCACGTCGTCCATCGTGCCGCCCGCGGCATCGAGGCAGTGGCGCACCTTCTCGAAGATCACGCGCGCCTGCTCGTGGGCATCGCCCACGCCCAGGATGGTGCTCAGGTCGTTGGCGCGTGCGGTGAAGCCGGACAGCCACAGCGTGTCGCCGGCGCGGATGCAGTTGGACCAGTAGCCCGGCGGGTACTCGGCGACATGGGGGGAGACGATGCGTTCTTTCTGCAGGCTCATGGCGGGGTCGGTGCTCATGCAAGGGACGGGAGAGGCCTGGCGCTGCGCTGGCAGCGCTGTTCCAGGCCGGCTTGCTGGCAATGGTCGGCTTGCAGTGGCATTACGTCTAATGAATAAATGAGGATGAGTCATTACCTTCAAGTAATATGAAAA